>DRKG01000366.1 GCA_011051855.1 bacterium
GGCAGGTCTGGCGAGCGCTCCCACAGCAGGAACGGCAGCCAGAGCAGGCCATCACTCCCGCACGTCACCTGCCGTGCCGCGGCGGTCAGGGGAGCGTGGTCGCTGCCGGTCAGGCGCACGACCTCTTCACTGACGCCGGTCAGGTTCATCACACACAACAGGGGCAACCAGCCGCCGTCGCTGCTGCAGAACGGCGCCACCAGCCCTTCGGGGTCGACGACCGGCTCGTCGCAACGGGCGAAGATCGTGCCCGAAGTGCCGAGGCTGGTGACGACGACACCCGCCCGCGTCGCGCCGGCACCGATCGCCGACATCATGTTGTCGCCACCGCCGGCCGCGACGCGCACTCTGGCCGGCAGGCCGAGCGCCTCACGGGCCGCCGGCGACAGCTCGCCGACGAACGCGTGCGCGTCGATCAGCTCCGGCACCATCCCGGCCAGGCGGGCGTCGATCGCCGCCATCCGCGCGGTGTCGAACGCGCGCGTTCGCGGATCGAACCAACCGGTGCCCGATGCATCCCCGCATTCCATCACCTGCTGGCCGGTCAGCCAGTAGTTCACGTAGTCGTGCGGCAACAGCACCCGGCGCACCCGGGCCCAGTCGTCGGGTTCGTGCCGCTTCAACCACAACAGCTTGCTGGCCGTGAACCCCGCGGGAACGCCCAGTTCGCGCGCTTCGGCGGCCGTCGCGGTGTCGCACCACAGCTTCGCCGGCCGCACGACGTCGCCATCGTCGTCGAGAACGACGCAACCATGCTGCTGCCCGGAGACGCCGATCGCCTGCAACCGCGAAGCGTCGACGCCGGCGAGCACAGAGCGGCCGGTCGCGACCACGCCGGCGATCCAATCGCGCGGGTGCTGTTCCAGATGCCCCGGACCGAGACCCGCGATCAGGTCGAGCGCGTGGCTCGCCCGCGCGATCACGCGCTCGCTGTCGGCATCGACCAGCAGCGCCTTCACACTCTGCGTGCCGACGTCGAACCCGAGGAACAGGTCGCCTCCCATCGGCTACCCGCGCACGCCCAGCAAGTGCTCGACCAGCAACTGATCGAGCCGCTCGTAGCGCAAGCCGCGCCGCGCGAGGGCATCGACGTCGAGGTCCAGCGCCCGCAGGGCCGTGGCCTTGGCCTCGCTGTAGCCGCCGACCAGCAGCGGGTCGATCGTATCGTCGCGTTGTTCGGCCAGGATCTCGCGCACCTCGGGGTCGGCGTCGAACGCCTGCGCCTTGTGCTTCAGGATCTTGTAGGTGCGCATGCAGCCCCGGGCGAACTCCCACACTCCGTCCTCGTCTTCGCTGCGGTAGGCGTGTGCATCGAAGTGCAACGGTCCGCGGTAGGGCTCACCGCCGAGCGTGCCCTCCAGCAGCCGCACCAACAGGAACGCACCCTTCTGGTCCTCGCTGCCAAAACGCAGGTCCTGGTCGTAGCGCCCGATCTTCTGCCCGTTCAGGTCGATGTGGAACAGCTTGCCGCACGCCATCGCCTCGGCGACGTTGTGCGCGAACGACAGGCCGGCCATCACCTCGTGCGCGACCTCCGGGTTCACGCCGACCATCTCCTGATGCTGCAGCGTCGAGATGAAGTGCAGCATGTGCCCGGTCGTGGGCAGATAGATGTCGCCGCGCGGCTCGTTCGGCTTGGCCTCGAGGGCGAACTTCATGCCGTAGCCGTTGTCGCGACAGTAGCCGCACAGGAAGTCGATCGCGTCGCGCATGCGCTGCCACGCGGTGCGCGGATCGCGGCACGCATCGGCCTCGACGCCTTCGCGGCCGCCCCAGAACACGTAGATCTTCGCCCCCAGTTCGGCGCCGAGATCCATCGCCCGCATCGTCTTCTGCAGCGCGAACGCGCGCACCTTCGGGTCGTTGGCGGTGAACGCGCCATCCTTGAACACCGGATGCGAGAACAGGTTGGTGGTCGCCATCGGCACCTGCATGCCGTGGTCCGCGAGCGCGCGCTGGAACTCGCGCACGATGCGGTCGCGCTCGGCGGCGCTGGCGCCGAACGGCACCAGGTCGTCGTCGTGCAGGTTGACGCCATAGGCGCCGCATTCGGCGAGCTTCTGCACGATGTAGGGCGGCGGCATCGTCGGCCGCACGCGCGCGCCGAAAGGATCCGCGCCGGGATTCCCGACGGTCCACAGGCCGAAGGTGAACCGATCTTCCCTGGTTGGATCGAACGGGCTCATGGCCGAGACGGTAGCCCGGTCAGCGGATGCGTTCGAGTTCTGCCTGGGTCCACGCGCTCGCGCGGCGGGCCGTGCGCGCCTTGACCCGACGAACGTCCCGCTCCTCGATGCACGTCGCCCGGTGACCGAAGGCGCGTCGAAGGTAGCTGAGGACCTGCGCCAACTCACGTTCCGACAGGTGGGCCTGGCCCGGCATCTCCAGTTCCCAGACCTCGCCGTCGACCTCGATCGGGCCGCGCACTCCGTGCAGGGCGATGCGGATCAAGCGGGACGCTGGCCCGGTAACCCACTCGGAGTCGGCCAGCGGCGGCGCCAGGCCACGCTGGCCCTTGCCGTCGAGCTGGTGGCAGGCCGCGCAGGCGCCGCGGAAGACGGTCGCGCCGGCGGCGACGCGCTGCCGCTCTTCGTCGGTCAGATCGGCGACCGCACCGGGCTGCGCCTCGCCGCCGACCCGCACCGCGCCGAGCAGAACGTTCGCCGGTCCCTGCAGCGCGGCGTCGTCACTGCCCGACAGCGCGACCAACGCCGGCGGCACCGACTCGAAACGCAGCCAGCCCCGCCGCCGGTTGCCCTTGGGCAGCGCCTGCACGGCCCCTCGAAGCGCTGCTGCGGCCTGCCAGCCCGGGCACGCCGGCTCGGCCGCGAACCGCAGCACCTGTCGCTGCTGTTCCGGATCGCGCGAGCGCACCGCCCGTCGACAGAAGTCGACCAGCGCATTCGCGACCGGCGGCAGTTCGTCGCGGTGCGCATCGGCGAACGTGCGCACCACGACCATCAGCCGCGGGTGCGCGGCGGTCGCGACTGCGGCGCGCAAGCGACCATCACCCGGGTCCAACGCCACCAGCCGCGCCAACTGTCGCACCGCGCCGTCCTCGACCCGCTCCGCCCGCAGGTCGTCGTGCCGCAGGGCGTCGCCGATCGCAAGCGCCGCGTGCCAGCGCACCGATCGCGGGGTGTCGGTGTGCATCGCCCGGATCGCGGCCCACAGGTGGGCGTCGCCGCGCGCCAGAGCACCGCCGGCATGCTGCAACACGAACGCGACCACCCCGCTGTCCTCGGACCGCACGAAGCGCCGCAGTTCGGTGATCGAGAGCGCGTCGAGCCCGGCGAGCGCCGCGAGCGTCGCGATCTGCACCGCGGGCCGATCGCTGCGCCCGAGCTGACGGCGCAGCGCGGGGATCGCGTCCTTCCGCCGGCCCTCGACCAGTTGCTGCAGGGCCAAATCACGCACCGTTCCGCTAGGGTGCGCGAGCGCCGCGACCAAAGGTGCCACCGCGGCCGCGACGAGCTGCGGCATCGGCGGCGGCTCGTGCGGGCCACTGGGCACGATGCGCCAGATGCGCCCCCTGTGAATCGGGCGCTCGAGGCCGCGCCGCTCGACTTGCTGCCGCAGGTAGGACGTCACGTAGTTGCGGTGCTGGATCAGGCCGCGATACATGTCGACCACGTAGAGCGCCCCGTCGGGCCCGTTCATCAGGTTGACCGGGCGGAAGCGTTCGTCGGTCGACGCCAGGAACTCACGCCGCGCGCTTTCGTACGGGTTGCGCCCCGCCATCACGCCGTCCGGATGCAGGATCGTGAACCGCCGCACGACGTTCCCACACGGTTCGCAGACGAACACGTCACCGGCGCACGGCAGAAGTCCACCGCGGTAGACGACCGGCCCGCACACGCCGGTGGTGCGCGCCAACGTGTAGTCCTCGCGCAGCATGTGCGGCTGGTAACCCCGGTTGATGCCCGGAGTCATGCGCACGGGCCAGACCGACTGCTCGCGCACGACGCGGTGGTTCAACTGCGGCAGGCCTCCGACCGGAGCCGCCAGCGGCCCGTAACGACCGGGCACCAGGTCACAGTGCAGCCAGTCGGAGTTGTAGTTGAAGTAGAAGCGCCCGCGGTCGTCCATCGCGAGCCCCCACTGGCCGCCGCCCGCGCCCTGCTCGATCGCGAACTCGCCACGGCCGAGCGGCCGCAGCATCCGCCGGTCGTTGCACAGGTGGATGCGGCCGTCGAGTCCGAAGGTCAGGCCGTTGCCGGAGTGTTCGGGATTGGCGGTGCCGGCCTCGAAGCCACCCAGGATCTGGAGGGGCGCGCCGTCCGCCACCAGGTCCCCGTCGGCGTCTCTGAACCAGACCAGGTTCGGCGGCACGATCGCCAGCGCGCCGCCCTGCATCGGCAACACCGCGCGCGGCAACACCAGCCCGTCGGCGAACACCGTCGAACGGTCGGCGACGCCATCCCGATCGTCGTCGTGCAGCACTACGATGCGCCCGCTGGGCTCGTCCTCGTCGGTGGCATCGAGGTCCTTCATGTAACTACGGAACTCGCACACCCACAGCCGCCCGGCGGCATCCCAGCTACCGACCACCGGATCCTGGACCAGCGGTTCGGCCGCGTAGAGTCGCACTTCGTAGCCCTCGGCAACCGTGAACGTGCGGAGTTCGTCGGCGGGAGCCAGGGCCTTCGCCGACGGCACCGAGACGCTCTCGGGCAACATCGACTGCCGTTCACCCGGTCGGTCGCCGCGCTGGGCGGCCACCGGCACCGCGAGCAACGGCAGAATCAGCCACTTCGCGCTGCGCATCGGGCTCCGCAACCCGCGTCAATTGCCCGTCAGCTCGACGAAGCCGGTCTCCGGCACGACCACCGGAATCGCCTGCCCGCCTACGTAGGCGATGTAGTGCCCGGCCGGGATGTCGCCGGCTTCCCACGACGTCGCAGAACCGACGAACCGCACGGCGACCGGCTGCATCCCGGTCAGCACTTCCTGGGAATCGCGGTGCAGCTCGATCGCGACGATCTGCTGCAGGTCCCCCGGGTCCGGCCGCAGGTCGGGGGCCAACATCACCCGCCCGGTCGACGTCGTCGTGACCGTGATCGTCTGCCCCTGCCCGACCGGACGTTCCACGTATCCCGTCGAGCCATCGGGCCCGATCACGAACACGTCCTCGTGCTCCTGCACGGCGCCGAGCGACAACACGCCGGTCGCACCGGTGAAGCCGAGGAAGCGCGGCTCGGGCTGTTCGCGACACATCGACTGCGCCACCGCGAACACCTCGCAGCGTTCCAACGAGCGGCCTTCCCGGTCGATCACGCGCAGCGCCTGCCCGGTCACCGCGTTCTCCACCTTGGTGGCTTCGAACTGCTGGTAACGGTAGGTGTAGACCATGCGCAGGTCGGTCTCGGCGACCGCCTGCACCGGCCGGATCACCGTGGACATCGGCAGCACTTCGGGCGACGGCCGATAGCGCGGCAGCCCGGCGACCTGGCTGAGCACCATCTCCTGCACGCGCGGGGCGATCACCGGCCCCGAGCGCAGCCACATGCGGCCGCGACCGACCTGCACGCTGGCGACCCGTCCGAAGGCATCGGTGGTGACCGTGCGGCGCACGACCGTCGACCCCACCGGCATGCCGGGCACTTCCTCGAGCACCGTCAGGGTGGCATTGCTCGGCATCCCGTGCATGCTCACGGTGCGCACCTGACGGACCGAGAACGGCACCGCCGACAACGGCGCCACCGGGCTGTCGCGCTCGGGCACGGGCACCACCGTCGGCTCGATCCCGACGTGCCACAACAGCAACACCAGGCGTTGGTGGTGAGGCAGACCCGCAGGCAGACGCTTTAGCTCGAACTCGCCGACGAAGTTGGTCGTGGTCCGGTGGCCGGTCAGCATCAACACCGAACCGAACAGCTCGTCGACGACACACGGCAGCACGTGCACGCCGACGCGGAGCTGATCGAGCTGGTCGCGCACCACGCCGTGCAGCGCCCGCGAGGTCGCGAACCGGACCGGATCCTGCAGCACCGCCTCGCCGCCCTGCCGCACCACCGGAATCGCGAACGGCGCCGCGAACCCGAGATCGGTCCGCACCTCGCTCGGCACCGCCAGCGCGATCGCGAAGTCGCTCTCGCAGACCGCCGGGGTCGGCATGGCGAAGCCGCCGTTGGCGCCGCTCACGCCGTAGGCGTTCTTGACGCCGAGTTCCGTGCCGTAAGACAAGTAGACGTCGGCGCCCACGCTCGGCAGCCCGCCGGCATCGACGACCAACCCCGACAGCACCGCTTCCGGGTTCGGCGGCGGCAACAGGCGGTCGGTGCCGTCCACGGTCGCAACCGGTTCACTCGGCTGCACGTCGATGGCGCCGGTGCCCGAATAGGTTCCCACGTTGCCGGCGGTCACGACCGCCGTCGGCGCGCCGAAGCGCATCACGCTGGCCGGCTCGCCACTGAGGACCTCGACCTCGACTTCGAGAGCGCCGAGGGAGCCGAGCGCGCTGCCGTCGGGAGCGAACATCTCGTCGACGTTCATGTCCGCCGGGATCTGGGCCGCGATCACGTAGCTGCCGATGCCGAGCCCGATACGGCTGCCGTCCGCCATCGGGATGCCGACCGCGCGGTTGGTCTCGATCAGCACCCGGCCATCGACCAACATCGGCGAGCCGTCTTCGAGCCGCAGTTCGCCCCCGCGCACTTCGATGGTCGCGGCCGGCTGCACCCGTTCGGATGCATCGTGCCATTCGATGGTCGCGTTGCCGCCGTTGCGCACCCACAGGGACTCGCGATCGCCGAGGCTCTCCCCGACGACCAGCCGGCGGCTGGCATCGCCGAAGGTACCGTCCGCAGACAGCACCACCAGCCGAGCGACGCTGGTCGGTCCGGACTCGCCCGGGCCGAACACACGCACGCTCGCGCCGAGCACGAGCAGCACGAACAGCCCCGCCAGCAGCATTCCGGCGGGACCGAGGCCGGCCACGTCACGCTCTCCCGCATCCGGCCTACCACCGTCCGGTCGCCCATCAGCCGGTCGCCCACCAGGCGCCGGTTCCTCGTCGGCGATGCCCGCGACCACCAACTGCTCGACGACGCGCGCCGCGAAGTCCGGCCGCAGCTTGGGTTCGCGCGCGGCGATCTCGGCGCAGGCGCGCCGCAAGCGCAGCACCTCGTGCTCGGCGCGCACCAGCTCGATCGCGCACTCGCGGCAAGCCAGCACGTGCTCGTCGACCAACCCGACCTTGGCCGTGGACAGATCGCCGTCGGCATAGTCGCGCAGGAGTCCGCGCACCCGCGCACAGGCGGGCGTGCTCGGCGGCACCGCGCGCAAGCGTTCCGGGTCCGGCGGCTGGTGCATGTTCGGCACGAACGGCTCGTGGCGCTGGCTCATGCGGCCCCTCCCCCATTCTGCAGCGAGTCGTTCCCCGCCGCCGACCCGTCCTGCGGTGCCGCCACCTTCTGCGCGGCCACCTTCTGCGTAGCAACGCCCCACGCGACTCCTTCCC
>DRKG01000367.1 GCA_011051855.1 bacterium
CCTTGCCGACCGCGGGCAACGAGCGTGGACGGGCGTTCCGCGACCTGCAGCTCGAGCAGCAGGTGCTCGAGATCACCAGGAAGAACGGCATCGGCGCGCAGTTCGGCGGCAAGTACTTCTGCCACGACGTGCGCGTGATTCGGCTGCCGCGCCACGGTGCGTCGTGTCCGATCGGCATCGGCGTGTCGTGCAGCGCCGACCGCCAGATCAAGGCGAAGATCACCCGTGAAGGTGCGTTCGTCGAGCAGCTCGAAACCAACCCGGCGCGTTTCCTGCCCGAGGTCGACGAGGCGACGCTCGCCGGTGACGTGGTCGAGATCGACCTCAATCGGCCGATGGACGAGATCCGCGCGACGCTGACGAAGTACCCGATTCGGACCCGCTTCTCGCTGTCCGGGCCGATGGTGGTCGCCCGTGACATCGCGCACGCCCGCATCCGTGACCGGCTCGCGGGTGGCGAGGGCATGCCCGACTACTTCAAGCGGCACGTCGTCTACTACGCCGGCCCGGCCAAGAAGCCCGACGGCATGCCGTCCGGTTCGTTCGGCCCGACCACCGCCGGCCGCATGGACGCCTACGTCGAGCCCTTCCAGGCGCACGGTGGTTCGCTGGTCATGCTCGCCAAGGGCAACCGCAGCTCCGCGGTCACCGCCGCGTGCAAGAAGCACGGCGGCTTCTACCTCGGCTCGATCGGTGGCCCGGCCGCGATCCTCGCCCAGGACTCGATCACCAAGGTCGAGGTGCTCGACTACGAGGATCTCGGCATGGAGGCGGTCTGGAGGATCGAGGTCGTGGACTTCCCCGCTTTCCTGGTGGTCGACGACAAAGGCAACGACTTCTTCGCTTGAGTGGCTGGCCCGGGATACGCTCGTGCGATCGCCATCGGGCCGTGGGCATGGGGCTCATCGCAGTCGGTGATGACGGAGGAAGTCGATGATGTCTGTGCTGCGATCGTTCGTTCGCGCGTGGCTGGTGCTGGCTGCGTGTTCCCTGTCGGCCCAGGAGGGCAAGGAAACGTCCCCGGAAGCGGGCAAGGCGGAAGCGGGCGAGCAGCAACCGGAGATGTCCGCCGAGGAGCAGGTCGCGCGCTACCTGGCGCAGTTCCACCCCACGACGGGCACCGTCGAGGTCGGGGACGTCGGCCAGGTCGCGTTGCCCGACGGTTGGCAGTGGCTGGCGCGGCGCGATGGCCAGGAGTTCCTCGTCACCCAGGGCAACCACGCGGATCCGGCGGTGCTCGGCGTGGCGATTGCACCGGACTTCGTGCAGACCGGCATCTTTACCGTCTATACCCATTCGGACGAGGGGCACGTCAAGGACGACGCCCCCGACTTCGACGAGGTGTTGGCGACGATGCAGGAAGACGTTCGGGCCAGCAACGAGGCCCGGCGCAGAGCCGGTGTCCCGACCGTCGAACTGATCGGCTGGGCCGAGCCGCCGCACATCGACAAGGCCAGCAACAAGATCTATTACGCCAAGGAACTGCAGTTCGAAGGCCACCCCGTGCGCACGTTGAACTACGTCGTCTACGTGCTCGGCCGCAGTGGCTACATCGAGATCAACGGGGTCGGGAACATCGAGCAGTTGCCGTTGGTCGATGCGCACTGCAAGTCGTTGCTCGGCGCCACCGAGTTCGTCGACGGCAAGCGCTATAGCGACTTCGATCCCGAGTACGACAAGGTCGCCGCCTACGGCATCGGCGGCCTGATCGCCGGCAAGCTGGCGCTGAAGGCCGGCTTGTTCGCGAAGCTCGGCATCCTGCTGCTCAAGTTCCTGAAGCCGATCCTGGTCGGTGTCGCGGTGCTCGGCGGCCTGCTGTTCAAGCTGCTGGGCGCACGCCGCAAGGCGGAACCGGAGGTGCGCCCGGTCGCCGACGAGTGAACCGGCTATCGGTCGCGCGCGGCCAGGCGTTCGAGCAGGTGGGTCAGGGTCGGCTGGTGGTAGTCGCCCCGATCCAGGCGGGTCTGCAGGAACTCCATCGCGCGCGGGTTCTCGCCCAGGCAACACAGGCCGAACGCCGCCCGCACCCGCACGTCCATGCCCTCCTGGTCATCGGCGAGCAGCGCTGCGAGCGCCGCCTGGCTGTCTTGGTCGTCGAGCAAGCCGACCGCCTGTGCCGCCATCGCGCGCAGCTCCGTGTCGACGTCGGCGAGCAGCGGGCGGAGGTGGGGGAGCTGGTCCTTGGCGCCGATCTCGCCGAGGGCGCGCACCGCGGTGGAAGCCGTCAGCGGGTCCCCCAGCAGGGGCACGATCGCGGGCACCGCGTCCTTGGCGGCAGGGCCGAGGTCGGCGAGCACTTGCAGCGGCATCATGCGCAGGTAGTGCTCTTCGGCCTGCAGCGTCTTCGCCAGCATCGGCACGCCGAGCGCGCCGAGTCGGGTGAGCACGTAGCGCGCGTCGTCGACCGGTCGCAGCTGCGTGCCTTCGGGGGTCTGTAGGTGCTGGGCCAGCAGCGGGTCGAGGTCGCGTTCGGCGGGGCGCGTCGCGTCCGGCAGTGAGGTGCGCCCGGTTGCCCGCCAGCGGGCGTTCTGCTGCTCGAGCAGACGGCGCAGGTCGTCCCACGATGGCGATGGCGGCACCGTCACGCCGCGCGCTCGCAGGGCTTCGATCGCCATGCGGCCCGCCTCCTGGGCGGTTTCCTGGCGCTGGAACGCGGCCGCGAGCCACATCAGGCCGGTGTCGTTGCCGAGCTTGGCGAGGGCGTCGGCGACCCAGATCACCGTGCCGGGGTCGAGTTCGTACTTCAGCCGCAGCAACAGCGGCACCTGCAGCACCGGCTGGCGGCTGATGCCGCACAACCAGGCGGCACGGCGGCGTATCGCGATCTGTTCGTCGGCGAGCGCCGGTTCGAGGGCGACCCAAGCGAACTCGCTGTCGAGCAGGGCGCGCTGCACGACGGCGGCGGTGCGTTCGTCTGCCTCTACCCGCTGCAGCGCGATCCCGGCGTATTCCTGCAGTTCCTTGGTGGTGCGCTCGTCGGGTCGCGCGCGGCTGGCGGCGAGCTGCTGCAATTCGGCGAGCATCGGGCGGAACCGCAGCGGCGGCAACGGCGGGCGGGTCGCTGGCCGGGATCCGGTGGACGGCTCGCCGCAGGCGGCGGCCAGCAACACGAAGACGAGCGGGCGGGCGATGCGCATCACTGCAGCTCCAGCGTGTGTTCGTCGAGCAGTGTGCTCTGCGGACTGTCGTCGCCGACGAACGGCGTCAGGCGGTACCACAACCGGGCTTCGGCGAGCGTCGCTCCCGGCGGAATCGCCACCCGCACGGTCTTGGTGGCACCGGCCGGGAGCTGGGTGTTCTCGCCGCTCTCGTTGCCGGGATTGACCGGTTCCTGCTCGTCGCGGTAGGGCTGGCGGAAGCGATACGCGCGCGTCCACGCCGTGGTGCCGTCTTTGCCGGTGAAGCGATACATCATGTCGACCGCGCGATGGCGCTCCTCGGTCGGGAAGTTGTGGCCCGCACCGACGTTGGTCAGCGCCAGCACGAGTTCGTCCCCGTCGCGGCGGACCTCGAACCTGCCGGCGCTCTTCAGCGTGTCGACATCGTGGCAGCCGCGCCATTCGTGGCCGCGCCCCATGCGTTTGCTCGCGTCGTTGCGCACCCGTTCGACCTCGGGCATGTGGCACGACGCGCAGGTCGTGCCTTGCTGATTGTAATGGCTCGCGCGGAACTGATCGGTGGTGCCGTGCTGGTTGTGGCACGACGCACACGCGTCGACGGCCAGGAACTCGCTGCTTTGCCGTGGCGCACACGGTACCTCGGGGCGGTCGTTGCGCGCCAGGATCGAACCGTCCTTGCCGAGATGGCAGGTGATGCAGCTCACGCCCTCGTCGAAGTGCGTGCGGCGCGGCAGCGTGCGCTTGCCGAAGCCGGTGACTGCCAGCGGCCGCGGCAGGTGGCAGTCCATGCACTCTTCCTTGCGGAAGTCGTCGCTCAGTTGCCGCACCTCCGGGTTGGTGAACGCGATCTGGTGGTGCGAGCCGAGCCATTCGTCGTAGAGCGCGCGATGGCACTCGCGGCACTGCTGCGACGATTCCCAGCGGATCCGGGCCGAGGCGGGCGTCTGTTGCCGGCCTCGGCCCAAGAACGCGATCGCGCCGCCGATCGCGGCGACGATCACCAGAACGAGGCCGAGGCGGACGGGGAAACTCATCGGGGCAGACTCCATGGCAGCAGGCGCGGTCGGCCGGTCAGGCACAGGTGTGCGGTGGTTCCGGTCGGGGCCGTATCGGCGCGGGCGATCACGATCTGGTCTTCGATGGCCACGCGCACGCGCAGGCCGTCCCCGTCGGCGGGCAGCGTCGCCAGCACGCGGCCCGCCGGCGCGTTCGCGTCGTCGGTGGTGGCGACTTCGCCGGGGAACACCACCAGGCGCAGGTCGCCGTCGCCTTCCCCGGTGTCGGCTGCCAGCGTGCCGAACGCGGTGCGCACGCGGCCGTCGCCGTCGCGGTTGGCGGCGAGGCATGCGGCGCCGCGCAGGAACGCCGCCGTGAAGGCGGTGCGCGGTCGTTGCAGCAGCTCGATCGCGGGGCCTTGCTCGACCAACTGGCCGGCGCGCATCACCGCCAGGTAGTCGGCGAGCGCCAGCGCCTCGTCGCGGTCGTGGGTGACCAGGATCGACGTGACCTGCCGCTCGTCACACAGCGTGCGCACGAGCAGCACCAGGCCGTCGCGCTGGTGCACGTCGACCGAGCGCAGCGGCTCGTCGAGCAGCAGCACCTGTGGGTTGGGGGCGAGCGCGCGCACCAGGCCGAGCCGTTGCGCCTCGCCGCCCGACATCTGCGCGGGCCGTTGGTGCGTCTGGTCGGCGAGGCCGGCGCGCGCGAGCAGCTCCTCGGCCGCCTGCTTGCTCAGTCCCGGTGCGGCGAACTTCAGGTGCTGCAGCGCGGTCATGTGCGGCCACAGGCCGCCGTCCTGGAACACCAGGCCGAGGTGGCGTTCGGCCGGCGAAGCGTGGGTCGCATCGTCGTCGACGAGCGCGTCGCCGATCCGGATGGTGCCGTGATCCGGCCGTTCCAGGCCGGCGAGACAGCGCAGCAGCGTGGTCTTGCCCGAGCCCGACGGGCCGACGATGGCGATCCGCGCGCCGGCCGCGACGTCGAGCGACAACGGTCCGAGGCGAAACGCGCCGCGCGTGCACTGCAGATTCTGGATGGCTACCGGAAGGCTCACGACGTTCGTTCAGGATAGGGAGGAAAGCTTGCGGCCGGCGAGCAGGCTCGGCAACAACGGCAGCAGCACGGCGGTGGCGAGCAGCATCAGCGCGATCACGCCGCTCCAGTCCTCGTGCTGGAAGTGCACCGCATTCGCCAGCCGGCGCACGGCGGTTGCGTTCGCGGCCGGCAGCATCACGGCGAGGTCGAGTTCGCGCAGGGCGAGCACGAAGGTCAGCACGAACGCGCTCCAGGCCGCGGGCAGGAGCGGCGCCACGTGCAGGCGCAGCGCGCGGTGCGTCGCCGAGCGCGGCACCAGTCGGCCCGCCTCTTCGGCCGTGAGCGACTGGCGGCGAACCTGACTCGCGAGGGTCAGCGCCGCGAACGGCAGCAGGCGCACCGCGTAGCCGCAGACGGCAAAGCCCCAGCCCGAGTAGAAATCCCAACCGTCGGCGCCGCCGCCGATCCACGCGAATACCGGGTTGCCGGTGAACGTGCGCACCAGTGCGATGCCGAGCAGGATCGCGGGCATCGCCGCCGGCAGGGCCGCGACTACATCGAGGACCGGCCACCGGCGTGCGGATTGGCGCGCGAGCGGGAGCGCCAGCAGCACGACCACGGCGGCGGTGCCGAGTCCCAGCCAGACCGAGTGGCTGAAAGCCGCGAAGCCCTGATCCATCGCCTTGGCATACGATTCGCGCAGGTAGTCGAGTCCCATCGGTTCGCGCTCTTGGGCCGATCCGAGCGCCCAACGGGCCAGCACCAGCACCGGCACGCCGATGCCCATCGCCAGGTACGCGACTGGCAGCAGCAGGGCCGGCCAGCGCAGGCGACCCAGCGGCTGCACCGGCAGTGGTTGCCGCACACCGCGATCGGGTGCGGCCGCGCGCAGTCGCAGTGCCGCCCACAGCAAGCACACGAGCGCCGCCAGGAACGGCAGCGCCGCGACGATCGGCGACTGCACCTCGGCGAACGTGGTCCCGACCGCGCGTCGCGACCAGCGCGAGAAGATGCCTTCGGCGTAGGTGTGCCAGGTCTTGCCCTTGACGGTCAGGAACTCGGGCACGCCGTGGTCGGCGACCGTGAACAGGAACGCCAACAGGCAGCCGGCGATCAGCTCGGGCGCGATCGAGCGCAACAGCCAGCGGTCGGCGGCGGCGCGCCCGCGCAGCAGCAGCGCCGCCTCGTAGGCGCGGCCGTCGACCGCGCGCAGGCCGCGCGCGGCGAGTACGGCGACGAACGGCGCGTGGCTGGTGCCGAGCAGGATCGCGCACGGCCAGAAGCCGGACACGTCGCGCCACAGGTCGGCGAGCCCCATCGCGACGAAGATCGGCGGCACCACCAACGGCGCCACCGCGAGTGGCCCGAACCACCGCCGGCCCGGCAGGTCACACGCCGTGCACAGCCAGGCGGTGCCGCCGCCGAGCAGCAGCGACAGCACGGTCGCGACCAGGCCGAGGCGCAGCGACGCCATCGCCTGCTCGCGCAGGTTGTCGTCGTCGGCGAGCGCGCGCCACGCCGCCAGCGTGAAGCCGTCCGGGCCGGCGACCGTCTCGTAGGCGAGCACCGCCAGCGGCACCACCGCGAACGCCGTCAAGAACGCGAGGGCCAGCCACAAGGGGGCCTTCGTGTAGCGTTCGGAGTGCGCGCCCATGAGCAGGCCCTAGAGGCCGAACTGCTTCAGGAACCGGCGCTGGAACTCGCCGATGTGCTCGCCGGTCCAGTGGATGTCCCAGTCCATCTGGCGGAACTCGGAGACCTTCTTGATCGATGGATCGCGCGGCCCGGGGATGCCGTCGCGCAACGGGATCTGCGCGCTCTCGGCCGCAGCCAGCAGCGCCTCGGTGTCGCGCGCCAGGATCCGGTCGATCAACCGTTTGCCGTGCTCCTGGTCGGGGCCGCCCGCGATCAGCGCGACCGAGTTCGGAATCAGCATCGTGCCGATCTCGCCTTGCCGCTGGTCGGGGAACACGGCCTCGACCGGAAAGCCGTGCAACCTGGCGACGTGGAAGTCGTCGGTGTCGGTGAACGCGAACGCCTTGTTGCCGTCGCGCACGGCGCGCAGCGTCGCGCCGTTGCTGGCCAGGAACGCGACGTCGTTGTCCTTCATCGCCCGGATCCACTGCTCCATGCCGTCGTCGCCGAGCAGCTTCCACATGGCGGTGAAGTGGGTCAGCGTGGTGCCGGTCTTCGGCACCGCGATCGCGCACCGGCCGCGCCACTTCGGGTCGGTCAGGTCCTTGTAGCTGCTCGGCCACTCGCTGCGGTCGGGCAAGAGCTCGGTGTTGACGACCAGAATGCGCGCGCGCGCCGCGAACGCCGTCCAGCGATGCTCGGGGTCGCGCCACTGCGCCGGCACGTCCTTGGCGTTGGGCGATTCGTAGCTCACCAGCACGCCCTTGCTGGCCAGGTTCACGGTGTGGGCGACTTCGTTGTTCCAGAACACGGTGCAGCGCTGGTGGTCCCGGTCCTCGAGGATTCTGGTCACCAAGCCGACGGTCTTGTTGTTCTCGGCGTCGTGCTGCTGGCGGATCGGGAAGCCGAGTTCCGCGGCGAACTCGTTCAGCACCGGCTCGCTGAACTGCTGGTCGAGCGCGACGTAGATCGTCGGTCCCGCGCCGGTCGCGTCGGCGTGCGAGCAGGCGGCGAGGGCGAGCAGCGTGGCCAGGAAGGGCACTGCGGCCGGGATGGGCGGGGAGAAGCGCATGGCAGAGGCGGGGGCGAAGCGGCGAGGCTACCGGTTGCGGTAGCTGCGGTGGCACTGCTTGCAGGTCTTGCCGATCTGGGACAGCAGGGTCTCGGCGTGGTCGAGCTCGTGCGCGCGCACCGCGCGATCGAGGCCGTCGGTGAGCTCGATCGCCTGCGTCAGCAGGTGCTGGTAGTCGTCCGGATAGGCGCGGCTCTCGTCGTCGCCGCGCAGGTGGGCGAACAAGCGCGCCAGTCGGCGGGTCTCCTTGGTCGCGACCA
>DRKG01000368.1 GCA_011051855.1 bacterium
GCCCGATCCACAGACCGGCCGGGCAAAAACGACCGTTGCTGCCCGTGAACAGGTAGCCCGCGCCGAGCCGCAGCACCTGATCGCGATCGGGACCGCGCCAGCGCAGCCAACCGACGTCGCCGTCGCTGCGCTCGATCCGCCCACGCAGTTCGAGCGGACTCTGCTGGTCGCCGTCGGGCAGGAACAACAGGCTCCAGGGTTGGCGCGACGCCACGAACGCCGTCACCAGGCCGGCACCGAAACACAGCCCGCGCGCGGTGCCCAGGAACAGACCATCCTGCACCACGGCGGCCCCCTCCGGCACGACGGTGTCGGCGACCAGCAGGTGCCGGCCACGGTTGGCTCCGGGAAGGTCGTAGACGACGGCCGCGGCGCGCCGACGGGCGCGCAGCGAAGTTCGCACCGGCGGTGCGCGGAACGCCGCCGCCGCCCGCCACAGCACCACGTGGGACAACGCCCGCGGCTCGAACGGCGGCGTCACGAACACGCCGATGGTCAACGTCTCGCCGCCGGCAGGCCGTTCGTAACCCCAGATGCGGGTTCGGCCGAGCAGCAAGCCGCCGGGCACCTGCTGCCGACCGATCTGCACCGGCAGCGTGTAGACGGCCTGTCCCGGCCGGTCGAGCTGCGATGCGCGATAGGGATCGTCCCACAGATCCACGCGCAGCGGCGCCGGATCGACGCTCTGCGCCGCCCGCACGACGAAGCGCAGACGGCTGCCGTCGTCCAGCTCCAACGCCGCGTAGAGCCGCGGCGCGTCCCGGTGATGCAGCAGGATCACGCGCGCCGGATCCTCCGGGCGATCGTCGCGGGCACGCCCCTTGCCCGGCTCGAGCAGGAACCCGAGCAGCGCCCGGCCCTTGGTCACCAGGGCCCGACAGCCCCACAGCTCGGCGTAGCTGTGGTCGAGCAGCAGTTCGCTCGGCTGACCGCCGCCGCCACGCCGGGAGACCGCCAGCACACCGCAGAGGATGCGCTCGTCGTCGACCGGCATGCTGATCCCCGCACCGGCGAAGTCGTGCCGTTCCACGCGGTCTTGCAGTTCCTCGCCGAGCGCCTCGATGCGACCGAGCGCCAGGCGATCCGCCGCCAGCACCGGCTGGCCGAACCAAGCCGCCGCGATCCGCGGCACCGCGCAGGCCGACCCCACCAACCAGCGTTCGAGCGGGGCAAACAGGGTCGGCAACGTCAGCCACGCCAACGCGAACAGCAACATCGCGTAAAGCCCGACCGGAAACGCCGCCCTGTTGTTCGCCATCCTGTGGATGCGTTCGCTTCACCACCCTTGGCCGCACCGCCGATCGGCCGCGCGGCCAGCCATCTACCCCGACCGCTCAGCCGAGGTCTTCGCCGCCTTCGAGGAACTGCGAGTAGAGTTCGAGGTTCTCGAGGAAGATGCCGGTGCCGCGCGCCACGGCTTCGAGCGGCCGCTCGGCGACGCGCACGTCGAGTTCGGTCTCCTTCGCGATCAACTCCGGCAGGCCGCGCAGCAGCGAACCGCCGCCGCACAACGTGATGCCGGAGTCCATCAGGTCGGCCGCCAACTCCGGCGGAGTGCGCTCGAGCACCGACTTGATCGCGCCGATGACCTTGCGCACCGGCTCCTGCAACGCCTCGCGCACGTCGTCGCTGCTGATGACCGCCCGCCGCGGCAGGTTCACCAGCGAATCGCGCCCGCGGACCTCGACCTGGATCTCCTCCTCGAGCGGCACGCAACTGCCGGCGGCGACCTTGAGGCGCTCGGCGGTGATCTCGCCGATCAGCAGGTTGTACTTGTTGCGGATGTACTGCGTGATCGCGTCGTTGAAGTCGTCGCCGGCAACGCGCAGGCACTCGGCCATGACGACGTTGGCAAGCGAGATCACCGCAACCTCGCAGGTGCCTCCGCCGATGTCGACGATCATCGTGCCGCGCGGCTCGTGCACCGGCAGCCCGGCCCCGATCGCCGCCGCAGTCGGCTCGTCGACCAGGAACACGCGGCGTGCGCCGGCGCGTTCGGCGCTGCCGATGACGGCGCGCTTCTCGACCATGGTGATCCCCCACGGCACCGCGATGACCAGCCGCGGCTTGACCAGCCGCTTGCCGCCACACGCCTTGCCCATGAAGTACTTGAGCATCTTCTCGGTGACCTCGAAGTCGGCGATCACACCGCTCTTCATCGGGCGCACGGCGGTGAAGCCCGGCGGCGTGCGGCCGAGGTACTCGAGCGCGGCGTCACCGACCGCCATGCCGTCGAGCAGCACCTCGGTCGTCCCCCTGCGCACGGCGACCACCGACGGCTCGTCGAGGACGATGCCCTTGTCACGAACGAACACCAGCGTGTTCGCGGTTCCCAGGTCGATACCAAGGTCGACCGAGAAGCCGCTGAGCAGCCACTCGAACAGTCTCAACATGCGATGCCCTCGGGCGTCCCGCCTTGATGGCGCGGGCGGACCATTGACCAGCAGACACGACGCCGGGACCAAGCGGCGCCAGACAGCAACGTAGCGACTCTGCCTCCGGTCGCAACGTATTCTTCCCGACAGTTATTCTTCCCGAACGCAACGAACCCGGCACGCGCGACGCGCGGACCGGGTTCATGTGCTGCCTTCCGTTCGGCGGCGTCCTGGGCGAGATCCTGGGATCCCGCGTCGGCGCCGTGCAGGCGGAGTTCGACGACTTCGTCTACTTCGCCACGTAGATCTGGTTGGCCATCACCACGCAGGTGATCGCCGCGGCGAGCAGGAAGAAGGTCAGCAGGACGATGCCTTCGTCGATGCCCATGCCGGGCTTGCCGACGGCTTCGACCTCGGCGGCCGGGGCCTTTTCGGCGCGGCGGTTGCTCTTGCGTGCCATTGGATCAGCTCCTTGTCTGTCTGGATGAATGCGTCGGTCGGGGGCCCGGATTGCGCCCCCGGGCAGGCCCTACGGCTTGGTGGAGGCGCTATCGCCCGTCTTGATCTGCTTGCCGTCCTTGGTCAGGATCACGTTGCAGAGGATCGCGTTGGCGCTCGGCTCGTACTTCGTGGCGACCGCCTCGGCCTTGAAGCCCGACGCGTCGTAGATCGTGATGTGGAACGGGTTGCGCTCGATCTGATCCTGGATGTCGACGTTGCCCGGGTTCTCCGCGACGCTGATCGTGCAGAGACGACCCGACGCCATCGTGACGGTGCCGGACAGAGTCGGCGCGGCCATCGACGGGATGAAGCCGTTGGCGCGGGCGACCGAGACCAGCAGCTTCTGCGCCTCGTTGTCCTTGCTCAGCTCGGCGATCTGCAGGTCCTTCTTGCTGACGGTCGCGTTGAGCGCGGCGATCGTCTGCTCGAGTTCGGCCTGCTTGCCTTCGGCGGCGTCCTTGGCGCGGATCGCCTCGTCCTTCTCGCTGATCGCGGCGATGGCGGCCTTGTTGGCCTCCTGGCTGTCGCGCACCAACGATGCGATGGTCGTCTGGTTGGCTTCCTGCAGCGACACCGCCTTCTTCAGGTCGGCGGCCTGCGAGTCGGTCAACGCGGTCAGACGCTTGATGTCGTCCTCCTTGTTGGCGAGCTCGTTGCGCAGGCTGTCCACCTGCGTCTGGAAGGTCGACTTGGCCGTCTCGGCGTTGCCGAGCTTGACCTCGAGATCGGCGATCTGCTGGGAAAGCCGGGTGTTGTCCGCCTTGCGGGCTTCGTCCGCCTGCTCGTACTTGACCTTCCAGTTGTGCTGGTTCTTCAGGTGGTCGCCCGCGACGAAGGCGAAGCCGCCCGCGAGGACCAGGTTGAGGACGATGAAAACGCGACCGATGGGACTCATGATGACCAGGTGGCTCCTAACTTGCGGACTGCGCGGACTGTCGGGAGAGATCAGGGCGCAGGTCGGTAACCAGAGGGGATGTGAAGACGCCTGTAAGCAAGGACGCCGAACAGAAAGGACAAATGTTGGCCGATCGGCTCCATCCTGGCCGGACGGACCGGGCCGGAGTCGACCGCATCCCAGAGCGAGAGGGGCCTGGGGAGCCGCGGAATCCTAACTCCATACCCGGCACCGTCAAGAACCACCTCGCCCGGGTCCGGGACGTCCGGATCCAGCCGAGCCGGAAGGCACCGATTTGGCTGTGCGGATTCTAACCCACCGGACGAGCGCGTGCGCGAGCGCAACGGCCGCCAGGATCCCGAACAGAGGCCCGAGGAGCCGTTGCAGCCATGCCATCGGCGGCGCCCGCCCCGGACCTCGCGGCAGCAAAACCCGCAGAATCCTCGCCTCGGGCCGCGGTGCCGGCGCGAGCTCGAGCTCGGCCAGCACCCGGCCGTCGGCGTCGATGGCACCGCTCCAGCCATCGGTGGTGCAGCGCACCACCGGCGTCGCGGTCTCGAGTGCGCGCACCACCGACATCGCCATCAGTTGCGCCAGCTCGCCGCCTCCGTCGAACCAGCTCTCGTTCGACAGCACGACCAAGAACTGCGCGCCGGCCGTGACCCGGTCGCGGGCGGGACCGGCGAAGGCGTTGTCGTAGCACATCAGGGTGCCGAACGGCACCCCGCCCGAGGTGGCCAGAGGCGGCCCGGCCGCACCGGGAACGCAGCGCGGCAACGCCCCCACCAGCTCGGCGACCGCATCGACGAGCCAGTCGGCGAAGCCCCGCGGCAACAGGAACAGCAGTGGCAGGAACTCACCGCCCGGCACCAGGTACTGCTTGTCCTGGCGGCCGAGGATGCGGCCACCGGGCAGCTCGACGAGCAGCGCCGTCGGCGTCGGGCCGCGCTCCCCGTCGACGTCGCCGCCGACCACGAGCCGGGTGCGAGCGGTGCCTCCGCCGAGCGGCACCCGGGCGCGGCCGCCGTCGATGTCCGCGACCGTCAGACGCTCCGGCCACGAACTCTCCGGCCACACGATCAGGTCGGGCGGCTCGTCGGCTCGCAGATCGCGCCGGGACGGCGCGACCAGGCGTTCGCGCAGCAGCCGGCGCAGTTCCTGCCAGCTCGCCACCTCGTGCGGCCGGTAGCCGGGCTCGACACAGTGCACGCGAACCGGCTCCGCGCCGGTCGGTTCCGGGCGCACGGCAAGGCCCAGCAGGTTCGCGCCCAGCCACAGCGCCACCGCCGCCAACAGCCCCGCCCATGCCAGGCGCCACCGCGGCAGACCACACCGCCAACTGCGCCCGACCGCGACCAGTGCCGCCGCGACGCCGGCCAGGAGCGCGTTCGCCAACGGCTCGCCGCCGACCGCCACGGAACGCAGCAACCACGGCGTCTGCCAGAACGCGTGACACGGCTGGCCGTGCGGGTAGTGGATGTCGGGGATCACGGAGCGCAGCCAGAACATCGCCGCACTCGCGAGCGCGAACCCTGGCACGTGCCAGCTCGCCGGCAAGGCCCGCACGACGGCCGCCGCGCCGAGGTAGTAGATCCCGCCGAGCAACACGATCGCGAAGTAGGGCGGCACGAACGCGTGCGTGACCGACCACGAGAACCACGCCATGTGCGCGCAGCCGAACAGGTAGCAGTGCCACCACGGCCGCCGCTCACCGGTCGCCAGCGTGAACCAGATCATCAGCGCCGGCAGCACCAGCCATTCGGCGAACGGCGCGACCGCCGGCGGGGGGGCGAAGCCGAGCAGCAGTCCACCGGTCACGGACCAGAGGCGGCCAGACCAGACGCGGCCGGACCAGCGCCCGTCGTTCATGGCAGCCGCATCCCCGTGGCGCTGCCGACGACCGGCACGCTGGTGACGGCGTCGCGCGCCGTCTCCGGCGGCACCAGCGCGTAGCAGTCGGCCTCCAGCAGACTGAAGGGGTCGCCGCTCGGCGAAGGCTTGGCGAGGACCAGTTCGAGCTCGCCGCCGGCACCCGGCAGCAGCCGCGCCGGCACCGCCTGCTCGCGCCAGTTGGCCTTCCAACCGGTGTCGCCGAGCTTTGCCCGCGCGCCCCAATCGCCCGCTTCGCCGCCGAGCCAGCGCACCAGCATCGGCCGCACCAACAGGTCGAAGACCGTGAACGTCGACGCCGGGTTGCCAGGCAGGCCGAACACGTAGCGCCGCCTGCCGTCGCGTTCGCACACACCGAAGTAGGTCGGCTTGCCGGGCTTCAAACGCACGCCGTGGAACACCGTCTCGACGCCGAGTTCGGCGAGCGTCGGGTGCACGAGGTCGTGGCTGCCCTTGCTGATGCCGCCGATCGTCAACACCACGTCGGCCGTCGCCAGCGCCCGTTCGAGCATCGAGCGCAACCCCACCGGCTCGTCGGGCGCGATCCCCAGGCGCTCGGCTTCACCGCCGCACGCGTCGACCTGCGCCTGCAGCGCCCACGAGTTGCTCTCGCGCCCCTGGTGCGGCAACGGCGTCTCATCGACCGGCACGACCTCATCGCCGGTGGCGACGATCGCGACCCGCGGGCGGGCCGCGACCTCGACGTCGGCGTGGCCGAGCACCGCCAGCGCTCCGATCTCGGCGGC
>DRKG01000369.1 GCA_011051855.1 bacterium
CCGGGGTCCGGCGGCTACTGGTACGAGGAGGCGGCCGGAGTGCTCTACATCACCGCCGATGCCGTCTACCACCAGGGCAACGACAGCACGGTGACCTGCCAGTGGCAGTTTGACCTGTCCAGCGGGGCGGTGACGATCGTCTACGGCGCGATCGGCCTGACCACCGAGGTCGGCGACAAGGTCGTCGGCTTCAAGCCCGGCGGACCCGTGGCCGACATGGGGGGCATCGACTTCGCCTCCGATCTGCCCTACGCGCTTTCCGCCAGCGACGTGCCGGCGCCGCCGCTCGGCCTCGCGGCCGCGCCCCCGCCGGTTTCGACGGCGGCCGGCGGCACCACGGTGGCCTACACCATCACCGCCATCCCCGAAGCCGCGCCCGCCAGCGGCATCTTCCTCGGTGGGTTGATCGTCAGCGTCGCGGGCGATCCGGTCGGCACGGACCTAGGCTTTCTGGGCGCGGCTGGATGCCGCCTCTACGTCGGAGCGCTCGACCTCGTGCTGGTCGATCCGGCCCAGTGGTCGTCGCCGATGCAGAGCCTGACCTTCGCCGTGCCCGCTGGGGTGCCTGCCGGAGAAAGCTACTACGGACAAGCGTTTGCGTTGACCGTGCCCGGACTCGCCAACGCCTTTGGCGGGGTGACGTCGAACGGCATCGAGAGCCTGATCAGCGACCACTGATCGGGCTGGGTGCTGCGGGGCCCCCGTCGCCGATCGTTTCTGGGCCTCTCGTCTCTGGCGCCGCACCGCGAATGCGTCTGTCGAAAGATCCAGCAGAACGGCAGCCAACGCCCGATCGGCCGCCGAACCCTGGATAATCGAAGCCCCGCGACCCCGGGAAGGGTCGCGGGGCTTCGTCTGCCCATGTCTCCGGCTCCTCCTCAGGAGCCGCTCGTCTCGACAGGTAAGTGGCACAACGGGGGCGGGTGTCGGGGCGATTTCTGCATGGCAGCCTTCGCCCCGGCGAGCGGCTCGGCACTCCCCCGTTGTGCGTATCGCCCGGCGGTGGGACTATGGGCGCGGTGCCGCGCCCGCCGGCGGGACACGTTGAGCCCGGGAGCCTCCTCTGATCCTCGTTGCTTCGATCTTCATCCGCCTGCTCGCGCTGCTGTGGGCGCTCGCGATGCTCCGGCGCCAGCGCGACTGGCGGTTCGCGGTGCTCTGCCTGATGCTCGGCTTGATGGCGATGCGCCAGGCGCTGACGCTGCACGGCGAACTCGTCGCCGCCGAAGGGGCGCCGTGGCAGCACCTGGCCACGTTCGGCGTCTGGTCCGAGTTGCCGGGGTTGGTGGTCAGCTTCCTGGCGTTCGGCGCGGTCTTGATCGTCGGGCGGATGTTGGCCGAACGCGATGCCACCGTCGCCGCGTTCGCCCGCCGCGAACGGCAGTTCCGCAGCGCGTGCCGGTCCGCTTCGATGGGCACCTTCGTGGTCGACCTCGAACGCGGCCAGATGCAGTTGTCGCCGGAGTTGACACAGATGTTCGGGTGGACGACCACGGACGAGGTTTCGCTGGCACGGTTCCGCGAGCATCTGCACGCGGACGACGTCTCGGACTTCGACCGCTGTGGCGAGGCGCTGCGCGCAGGTGGGCGGGACCTCTGCGACCGTCTGGTGCGGGTGCGCGGCCCTTCCGGCGCCTTCCGGCACGTGCAGATGATCGGCGAGGTGCAGCGCGCCGGCGAGGACGGACCGAGCTTGCAGGGTGTGATGATCGACGTCAGCCAGCAGGTCCGTTTGCGCGCCGAGATCGAGGCGCTCGCGGTCGGCGAGTCGCAGACGCGCACCCGTCGCGAGCGACTCGAGCACCTGGTCGCCTCGTTGGCGCGCGCCCTCGGCGCGGACCTGGCGTTCGTCGGCGAGTTGGTCGGCGATGGCGACCGGGTGCAGACCTTGGCGATGGTCTCGGACGGCCGGCTGATCGACAACTTGACCTACGAACTCGGGGACACGCCGTGCGCCGGCGTCATCCAGGGCGGCGTCTGCGTGGTTCCCGATCGGGTCTGCGAGCGCTATCCCCGGGACGCCCTGTTGCAGCGGGTTGGCATGAACGGCTACGCCGGGAAGTCCCTGCTCGACGCGAACGGCGACGAGGTCGGCATCGTCGTGGTGCTGACCCGGGGGACGTTCGCGGATTCGCAGTTCCTGCGCACGCTGCTGCACGTCTATTCGATCCGGCTGGCCAACGAGCTCGCCCGCGGACGCGACGAAGACCGGCTGCACCTGACCCGGTTCGCGCTCGACCACGCGGGCGACGGCGTCTTCCTGCTCGACGAGCGCGCGCAGATCGTCGACGTCAACGAATCGGCTCTGCGCCGGTTCGGCTACACGCAGGATGAACTCCTGCAGTCGACGATGGCGGACATCGATGCGGAACACTCGCAGGCCGAATGGCGGCAGGTGCTGGCGCGGGTCCGCGACTCCGGCGGTCTCAGCCTGGAGTCGACCCACCGCCGCCGCGACGGTTCGGAGTTTCCGGTCGAGATCGTCGTGACCCCGCTCGCGTATCAGGGGGCGGACCACTTCTGCGCGGTGGCGCGCGACGTTACCGAGCGCCGGCAGGCGGAGCGCGATCGCGCGCGTCTGGAGGCCGAGTTGCGCCAGGCGCAGAAGATGGAGGCCATCGGCACCTTCGCCGGCGGCATCGCCCACGACTTCAACAACCTGCTCACCGCCGTCTACGGCAACGTCGATCTGGCGCGCGCCGAACTCGACGACGCCGACGCGGTGGCCGAGTCGCTGGATGCGATCCTGCGCGTCGCGCGGCAGGGGGAGGCGATGACCAGGCGGTTGTTGACGTTCGCGCACAAGGCTCCGGCCGAGAAGCGGCCGCTGGACCTGGGCCGGCTCGTGCTCGATACCGCGGCGATGTTGCGGCGGCTGCAGCCCGCCGCGATCGAGGTGCGCGCCGACGTGCCCGCGGACCGGACGGCGATGGTCCACGGCGACGAGTCCCAGTTGCAGCAGGTGTTGATGAACCTGGCGGTGAACGCCCAGCAGGCGATGCCGAACGGCGGCGAGCTGACGTTGGCACTGCGCACCGATGGCTGCGACGGTGCTGGCGGGGATGCGGCGGGCAAGGCCGTCTTGAGTGTGCTCGACACCGGGGTCGGGATGGACGAGCAGACGATCG
>DRKG01000370.1 GCA_011051855.1 bacterium
ACGAGCGAACTCACCCGTGCCGATCCGACTTTCCTCGACGGCCTGACGGAGTGGTCGACGCTGCTGCTCGTCAAACACGATCTCGCATCGTGGTCCAACAGCCCGGGCCTGTACGGCAACGGCCCCATTGCGCCTCCCAATGGCGCCGACCGCCGGTTCAACCTCACCTTCATCAACGAGGACGCCAACTGGCAATCGGCACAGAACGACGGACAGGGATCGTCCATCTGGTCCCGCTCAGTCACGTTCACCCCTCACGCCGGCCCCATGACCATCGGCGTCACGCGCATGGCCGGCGAACCGCCGGCATTCGTCATCGACGGCGACGATGCCTCGAGCACGACCGGCGGCTCGAGCAGCAGTCAGGTCGTGGCCGACCCGAATTACCCCTTCCGCATCGGCGTCGGCGACCGCGACCGGTGGCAGGGGCAGATCACGGGCATGATCTTGTGGCCCACAGCGCTCACCGTCGAACACCTCCGCCTTCTGCACGGATGCATGCTCGGCGACGACTACTGGATGGCCGTCGGACCACAGGAAGCCACGGGAACCAGCGACACGGCACCGCTGGCCTGTCGGCAAAAGGGCTCGGTGGTCGGGACAGGCAGCGTAACCCTCGATGTACTGGACGCCGCCATCGACCCCGAAAACGGCTCGCTCACCGTCACCGACGCCGGAACTCCCGCTTCGGGAAGCGCCACGACCGATGGGTCGACGGTGACCTACACCGGCGCGGACACGGATGGCGATGTGTCGTGGAACGCCACGATCTCCGACGGTACGAAAACCGGCATCGCACCGATCACGATTACCACGGCCAAGACCCCGACGGACGAACTGCCGACGCCGCTCCGCACCATCGACGTCACCACGCGGGCGGAGCTGGATGCAGCCATCGCCGCGGCACAGCCGGGCGACGAAATCCGCCTTGCGGACGGCAGCTACGGTTCGAGCCCGGTTTCGATTACCTGCGCAGGCACGCAGACGAACCCCATCGTCATCCGTGCCGTGAACAATCAGGCGGTCTGGGTGCCGGGTTTCGATTTCGACGCCGCCGCAGCCGATGTGATCGTATGGGGAATCGACCTCAAGGACGCCGTGTCGTGGTTGCGCGGCACGCGCAACATCTTCCGCCGATGCCGCATCTGGCCGCCGTTCAGCCCCAACAGCGGTAAACACGGCGTCTACCCCCGCGTCGGCACGGACTGCAGGATCGACTACTGCGAAATCCGCCTCTACACCACCGACGAAGTCGGCGGTGGCAGTCCGTGGGGCGAAGTCACCTACGGCGGCGTCTGGGGCAACTACTGGGGAACGACCTTCGAGGACGGGGACTTCATGAAAAACCTCGTCATCGAACGGTGCCTCTTCACCGGCGGACCGAGCGGCGTCGGCTATTCGACGCCGAACTGCCAGTTCGTAGAAGCACAGGGCGACCCTGCGAAGACGCAGGACCCGGCGAACCGCCTCGACTGGGTCGTCCGCCTGTGTTTCGGTGACGTGCCGCGTGACCGGACCCTGTTCGACTTCAAGTGCGGCTGGATGAACCTCGATCGGGTACACATGATCGCTCCGGGCAGAGTCCAGCTCCGGGATGCCCGGAATCATACCGTCAAGCGCTGCCGATTCGAGGGCGGCGTCAATGTGGCCGTCTCCCGCTACGACCACGAAATCCACAACTGCGCGCTCGACCGCATCGACATCCTCGCCGGCAACGCGCCCTACAACGATACCAGCGGCCCGAGCGTCCATGCCGCGTGTCGCAACGTGTGGCTCGCCAACTGCTCGTGGTCGCGCATGCGCCTCGGTCACCAGTACGACGCCAACTATACCTACCCCGCCGACCTCACCAAGCTCGAGAACTGTAACGGTTCCATCACCTACGGCCTGCACACCAACACCACGGAAAGCCCGACGAGCGGCGTCGCCGTGGAGACGCCGATCACCCTCACGGCGAACGACGTTGGGCCGTATGCGCCGTGGGTGGGAGTCGAACCATGACGATCACGCCCGTCGCCAACAGCACCTACCACTCGACGACCGCCGCCAGCAGCATCACGGTGCCCGGCATCACGGTGCCGAACGGCAAGGTCCTGCTGCTCATCGGCGCCACGCAGGCCGGCCCGGACCGTGCGATCACCGGCATCTTGCATCCCGGCCTGTCGAACCAGCAGCTCCTGTTCGACGACTTCGTTCTCAACACCGCCGGCGACCGGTCCGGCGAAGTGTGGGGGTACCTGTTCGACGGCGACGGGTCGACCGGCGATCTCACCATCACGTGGGACGGCAGCCAGTACTCGCAGGGCGTCGTGATGTTCGATCTGACGCAGACCGGAGCCTATCTGGGCTACGGTCTCGGCACCGCGATCGACAACGCCGCCAACCTGCAGGTCACCTACAGCAATGCCAACGGCAACGACGGGGTGACCTTCGGGCACTATCGGAACTCATCCAGCGGCAACGGGTCGCTCACCGGTTGGAGCGACAACCTGATCGTCATGGGCGACGGCGGGCAGTGGCATACCCTATCCGCCACGGCGGCAGGGACGACCGGTGCCCTTCAGACCTACGCCGCCGATGCGGGTACCATCGTGGTCGGCCTCGCCGTCGAACTGCTCTTCGCCTATCGCCCGCCGGTTGCCGCCGACGACAGCGCCGTAACTCAGCAGGGCAGCGCCGTGAACATCGACGTGCTGGCGAACGACACCGACCCGGAGAACGGCACCCTCAGCGTCGACAGCGTGACACAGGGGACCAACGGATCGGTGTCGACCGACGGGGCGACGGTGACCTATACCCCCAACGCGGGATGGTCGGGTACCGACACCTTCACCTACACCTGCATCTCGAGCGTTTCCAGCCTCACCGACACGGCGACGGTGACCGTCACCGTCAACCCCTCGTCGAGCGGCCTCGCGGCGCTGATGGGCGGCTGACCGTGACCCGCGAC
>DRKG01000371.1 GCA_011051855.1 bacterium
CGAGCCGATGTTCGCGACTGTGCGACTGCGACACTCAGTTCAAGGATGGAATCAGGGCTGAGGACGCAGCGTGATCAAACCCCATCCACAGCTCTTGACAGTATCCCGCGCCGTCTGGGTGGCTCCATGCAGGCGGTCCTTGACACACGTCGCCGATCTCGTCGATCTTGACTCTACGCACGGACAGACGGCGGAACGGAAGCAGGGATCGGAGTAGAGTGGTGTCGCGCATCGGTGTCGGTCCGGAGGCTGCGTTGGACTGCGACCTCCATGGTGCATCGAAACCGATGCGCGTTCGCTCCGCTCACGGAACGGGCCCCTGGCAACGCCATTTGCCCTCTCGCGGCCGATTCGCCCATCCCGTCACCCACGGAAACGGCAGGAGCGCCCGAAAACGTGCATACGCGCTTGCGTCTCCTTCCAAGTCTGGCGATCATCCAAGTGTATGGAGATGCTTGGGCCGATCCGTGCCGGAGAAGGTGGCGGCTGGGTCTGCGGGCTCTGTGAAGAGGAGCACGCGAGCTATCGCGACGCAGTCGAATGCCGGAGAGCATACCAGCGTCGGCAGAGTGTCGAGGGCTCTGGGAACGTCCCCCGTGTCAGCAAGCGAGGCGAGCGGCCAGCTCGGAGCGCTGGAACGCGGCGGCGGTTGGTTGGGGGGGGCGTCCAGGGAGAGGGGCAGAAGTCGAACGTCGTGGTGTTCTTGCTGACGTTCTTCCTCGGTCCGGCCGGCCTCTTCTATTCAAGTAGCCCGGCGGCCCTGATGCTGCTCTTTGCGGGGCTTGGTGGCACAGTCTTCCTGCTGGTGTTCCTTCCCGTCGGTGGGTGGATCGTCGTAGTTCTGTGGTCCGTCGCAGCCTGGATTGCAGCGATGTTGATTGGGCCTGTCACGGTTCGCAGATACAACCGGCGTCTCGCTCTGGAAGAGCAACGTCACCGCGAGTTAGTTGAGGCTGCCCAAGGGCGGTGATGGTGGCGGACATCGGGTGCGGATGGACCGCGGTCGGTAGTCGAATCGGTGCCACCCGTAATCCCAGCTACCGCTGAGACCTCCGGAATGCCGGGAGTGTTGCGGTGGAGGATCAGGTCGATACAGGGTTCCTACCGAGTCCCGGCGCCACCATCACTCCACCCGCGCAGCGGGTGGAGTGGTGGAGGCGGCGGGAATCGAACCCGCGTCCCAGAATGCCTCGACCTGAGCTTCTACGCGCGTAGTCCGTCGTTTGGTGTCACCCGCGAAGCTCCGACGAACAGGATCGTCGCGGACCAGCTCGACTGGATCTCGTCACGGATGGGCCGAGCAGCCATCGCGTGACCAGCCTGCTGTGTGTCGCTTTGGCCCCCCGCAGGCGAAGGGACCGCAGCGTCGCGCCTGTTATTTAGGCAGCGAGGGAGTAGTGCGTGTTGGCACTTGAGGTTTTCCAGTCGGATTTACGAGGTGCCTGGCCCTCGGCGCGCCACATCAGGACGGATCAACATTCGGTCGAAGCCGATCGCCCCCACATCTGGCCCTGACATTATCGGCCACGCGGGGGGCCTGCACAAGACCCCTGTCCACGACGGTCTGGTAGATTCCAGCCAGCCCCCTCCGTTGCGAACGAACGGAGTCCGATGTCAGCACCATTCCCTCTGCCAGTTGTCGCCGCACTCTGCGTGCCCGCCCTCGTGCCCGCGCAGATCGAGCGCCGTGATGTTCGCGAGCAACAGCACCTCGCCGCGAGCGCGATCCGCCAGTGGGTGGCCGACTTCGAGGTCGGCCGGCTCGGTCCGCGCGGCGGCCTGCACGCCAGCCCCCGGCTGCAGCCGCGCTACATGCAGACGGCCCGGCACGGTGGGTTCTTCGAGGGACTGCGCTTGGACCGGCTGAACCACCTCGACACCCTGCAGAAGCTGCTGTTCTTCGCCGAGCGGCATCCGAGCGTCGAACTCACGGACGCGGTGCTCGACGTGGCCGCCACGCGGATCTGTAGCGCGCTCTTCGATCGCGACGCGTTCGAACTGCGCGAACTCGGCCACTGGACCCTGATGCGATGCGAGGATCAGGCGACGTGGTACCAGATCCTGCGCACGGCCGCGGGGGAGCGGCTACCGGTGCTCCGCGACCTGCGTCCCGAGGAGGCGAGCGAGCAGGCCGTCACCGAAGGTCCCGGCCGTCGGGTCGCCGCGCTGCGCCTGCTCGGCCAGCGCGGGCTGCCGGTGTTCCGCAGCACGCTCGAGGCGGCGATGGTCGATGCCGACCCGCGGGTGCGGCTGGCGGCGGCCGAGGCGATCCAGCCGCCCTGGAAGGTCGCACTCGTGCGGCGCATCGGCCGGGTGTTGGCGCAGGAACGCCACCCGGTGGTCTCGCAGGCGCTGGTGCGGCTCCTGTTTCGGATGATGAAGCGGCCGCCGGCCGACATGAGCCGCGACGAGCGAATGGCGACGATCACCGGGGCGATCGAGCAGTTCGGCCGGTGCGGTTGGCGCACCGACATGGACCTGCTCGACCTGGTCGAGCAGTGGCCGACGAAGGCGGCGATCCCGAAGCTGATCGAAGCGCTCGATCTGAGCATCTCGTCACCCGACGCGCTGGTGTCGGCGGTCAACAAACGTGCTTCGCCATTGTTGCGCGAACGGGCCGGAATGCTGCTGCGCGCGATGACCGGCGCGTTGGTGCCGATCGACGACCCCGACGCTTGGCGGCGTTTCTGGGCGCAGGAGCAGGACAACATCGTGGTGCCCGATCGCCTGCCCCAGCAGGTTCCCGAAGGCACGCGCACAACCTTCTTCGGCGTGCCGGTCACCGGCGCGTCGATCGCGTTCTTGATCGATACCAGCGGCAGCATGGACGACGCTCCCGCCGGCAAGGGGCCGATCACCGGGCCGAGGCGCACGCGCACGCCGCGCACGCGACTCGAAGCCGCGAAGGCGCAGCTCGCGCTGGCCGTGCAGGCGATGCCGCCGGAGTCGCAGTTCTTCTTGCTGACGTTCGCCGACGACGCGCGCACGTGGACGCGGCAGCCGATCCGGCCGGGCAAGCGGGCCGCGCGTTCGGTCACCGGCCTGCTCAGCCGGCTGCACGCCAAGGGCGGCACCAACCTCTACGCCGGTCTGGTCGCGGCGCTCGAAGTCGAAGGCCGCAGCTTCGGCAGCGACGCGCTGCCGAAGATCGACGAGCTGTTCGTGCTCAGCGATGGCGAGCCGACGGCCGGCGAGGTGCAGGATGCCGACGAGATGCTCGCAATCGTGCGCCACGCGAACAAGTACGCGAAGGTGCGCATCAACACCGTGTTCACCGGTGCCGGCGAGGGCAGCGACCTGCTGCGCCGCCTCGCCGAGGAGAACGGTGGGGTGTTCGTGCAGCGGTGACCGGGACCGGCCGGCCGGCTCAGTAGCCGACCGTGCCGGTGAGCCCGTTCGAGAACAGCAGGTTGGCCGGGTTGCTCAGTGTCAGGCACAGCGACTGCCCGGCCAGCACGGTGCCGATGATGCCGGTGTTGTTCGGCACCTGGACCGGTAGCGTCGCCGTGCCGCCGGCGTTCGGCGCCGACAGTGCGCTCAGGATCGAGCCGCCGAGCCAGGCGCTGCAGCCGGGCGCGTTGATGCCGATCGCCGTGACGGGCAGACCCGGGCCCGCGGCCGAACTGAAGAACGTGATCGCGATCGGCGAGACCGGGTCGATGTTGGTCGTGGTCAAATCCCAACTGCCGCCGAGGCTCGGCGGGTTGCTGTCGAGGGCCAGCGGTAGGACTTCGTTGTCGAAGTGCGCGATGCCGCCACTGAGATCGACGCTGAGGTCGTACGGGTTGCCCGTCTGGATCGGACCGAACCCCAGGGCGCCGACCAGGTAGTCGTTGCCGAGGTTGCTCCAGTTGGCGTCGTAGACGAGGGTGATGTCGCCGGTGCTCAGGTTGAACTGTGCCTGGAAGGTGTCTCCCACGGCCTGGTTCCAACTGTAGACACCGTCCCAGGTGACATAGACGACGCCGTTGACCTCCTCGCGCTTGATCGTGCCGCTGCCGGCGGCGTTCGGCTGGAAGTCGTGCCAGCAGACGGCGACCTCGGGGACCGTGAAGGCGAGCCAGTCGCTCTCGGTCGGCGTGAAGGCGGTGCCGTTGCCGGTGATGCCGAAGGCGATGCGGCCGTTCGAGCACACTGTCAGATCGGTGACCGTCCCACCCGGCGC
>DRKG01000372.1 GCA_011051855.1 bacterium
CCGGTGTTGACGGTGAGGTCGAAGTAGACGCCTCCGCCGACGGCGCCGCCGTTGTTCGAGGCGAATGGATTGATGGTCGTGAGCGGCGACTGCGCGACGACGACCGAACCGAGCGCGAACATCGCCGCGCCCTGGAGGAAGCTTCTTAGCATGGGTTTGAGGGGAAGGCAGAAAGCTTCCGGCGCACACGAAGCGGCCGGGAGCCAAGAGACAGGTCGTATGCCGATCATTGCCTGACGAGCCGGCAGACCGCGACCGAAATCAAGCTAAGCGATCTGCGGCGTGCGGCAAGCGCAGCGGGGAAGGCCCAATGTCCCAAACATGCAGACCTTGGTTGCGCTCCTGCGGATCCCGGCGCCCGAGCCAGGCGCCTTCCGCGCCGAGCGCCCCCTGGAGTCCATGCGCCCGACCGCTACCTTCGCCCGGCCGCCGGGGTCAGCCGGCGGATCGAGGAATCCACGTGACCGCAACCATCGAATCCCGCATCGCCCGAGAGCTCGCCGTCCGCCCCGAACAGGTCCAGAAGACCGTGCAGTTGCTCGACGAGGGCGCCACCGTTCCGTTCATCGCCCGTTACCGCAAGGAAGTCACGGGCGGCCTCGACGACACCCAGCTTCGCACGCTCGAGGAACGGCTCGGCTACCTGCGCGAGCTCGAGGACCGGCGGGCCGCGATCCTGAAGAGCATCGACGAACAGGGCAAGCTCACCGACGAACTGCGGCGCGCCATCGCCGGGGCCGAAACCAAGCAGAAGCTCGAGGATCTGTACCTGCCCTACAAGCAGAAGCGTCGCACCAAGGCGATGATCGCCCGCGAGGCGGGGCTGCAACCGCTGGCGGAGCTCCTGCTGGCGGATCCGACCCAGGATCCGCACGCGGCGGCGGCCCGATTCATCGCCGCCGACAGGGGCGCCGCCGACAGGGGCGTCGCCGACGCCGACGCAGCACTGCAGGGCGCCCGTTTCATCCTGATCGAACGGTTCGCCGAGGATGCCGACCTGATCGGCAAGATGCGCGACTGGCTGCAGCAAGAAGCCCGCCTGGTCGCGCGGGTCGCCAAGGGAAAAGAAGACGACCCCGAGGCACAGCGCTTCCGCGACTGGTTCCGCCACGACGAACCGCTGCAACACGTGCCGAGCCATCGCGCGCTGGCGTTCTTCCGCGCGCGCAAGGAGGGCTTCCTCGACGTGTTCCTCGGCTTCGAAACCGAGCAGGACGAGGAACGCGCACCGATCCGCGACGCCGAAGAAGGCCAGCGATTCGTGATGCGGCACTTCGGCATCGTCGAGTCCGGGCGCGCCGCGGACACGTGGCTGGCCGCAACCGCACGACTTGCGTGGCAGGCGAAGCTGTCGCTGCACCTCGAGAGCGACTTGCTGGGGACGCTGCGCGAACGCGCCGAAGAGCAGGCGATCAAGGTGTTCGCCGACAACCTGCGCGACCTGCTGCTCGCGGCGCCCGCCGGCGCGCGCACGATCCTCGGGCTCGATCCGGGCCTGCGCACCGGCGTCAAGGTCGCCTGCGTCGACCGCACCGGCAAGCTGCTCGCCACCGAGACGATCTACCCGCATCCGCCTCGCAACGACCACTCCGGTGCGCTGCGCGCGCTCGCGCGATTGTGCCAGCAGCACGGCGTCGACGTGGTTTCGATCGGCAACGGCACCGGCTCGCGCGAAACCGACCGACTGGTGTCGGACCTGATCCGCCAGCACCCGGACCTGGGCCTGCAGAAGCTGGTGGTCAGCGAGGCCGGAGCTTCGGTCTACTCGGCCAGCGAGCGCGCGGCGATGGAGTTCCCCGACCTGGACGTGTCGCTGCGCGGCGCGGTGTCGATCGCGCGCCGGCTGCAGGATCCGCTGGCCGAGCTGGTCAAGATCGACCCGAAGGCGATCGGGGTCGGCCAATACCAGCACGACGTCAACCAGTCGCGGCTTGCGCGCACGCTCGACGCGGTCGTCGAAGACTGCGTCAACGCGGTCGGCGTCGACCTCAACACCGCCAGCGAAGCGCTGCTCGGCCGCGTCGCCGGACTGTCGGCGTCGCTGGCGAAGAACATCGTGGCCCACCGCGACGCCAACGGCCCGTTCAAGACCCGCAGGGAACTGCTGCGGGTCGCGCGCCTCGGTCCGAAGGCGTTCGAGCAATCGGCCGGCTTCCTGCGCATCCAGAACGGCGACAACCCGCTCGATCGCAGCGCGGTGCACCCGGAAGCCTACCCGGTCGTGCAGCGCATCCTGCAGCGCACCGGCAAGGACGTGGCCGCCCTGCTCGGCGACCGCGACACGCTGCGGTCCCTGCGCCCCGAGGAGTTCACCGACGACACCTTCGGCGTGCCGACGGTCACCGACATCCTGCAGGAGCTCGAGAAGCCGGGCCGCGATCCGCGACCCGAGTTCCGCGCGGCGACGTTCCAGGAGGGTGTCGAGACGATCGCCGACCTCAAAGAAGGCATGCAACTCGAAGGCGTCGTCTCCAACGTCACCGCGTTCGGCGCCTTCGTCGATATCGGCGTGCACCAGGACGGCCTGGTGCACATCAGCCAGCTCGCCGACCGCTTCGTCGAGGATCCGCGTGAAGTCGTCAAGGCCGGCCAGATCGTCCAGGTCAAGGTCGTGTCGATCGATATCCCGCGCAACCGCATCGCGCTGACGATGAAGCTGCACGCGCCCGCCGAACCGCGCCGCTCACAGGGAAACGACGCCCCCCGCCCCGAGCGACGCGACCGCGGTTCCCGCGGCGCCCGCGGCCAGCGGCGACCGCAGCCGGCGGCGCCGCGCGAGTTCGGCCCCAAGGAAGCCGCCGCCAATCCGTTCGCCGCCCAGTTGTCGAAGCTGAACCTGAAGGACGGCCAGTGAGCGCGAAGGCCCGCCACGTTCGCACCACCGCCGATGGCGCGGTGTTCACCATCACCCTCGACCGCCCCGAGGCACGCAATGCCTACAGCGACGAGATGGTCGCACAACTGGTGCAGGCGTTCGACACAGCCGAGCGCGATCCCGAGGTGCACCGGGCGCTCGAACGGGCGCGCACGTTGCGCCTGCACGGCGACCGGCAGCCGGGTCACTCGTAACGCAGCGCTTCGACCGGGTCGAGGCTCGCGGCCTTCCACGCCGGCCACAGACCGAAGAACAAGCCGACCCCGCCAGCGCCGGCGAATGCGAACGTGCGCGCCCACCACGGCGTCGTCGCCTGCAGGCCGGGCATCGCCATGGCCACCAGGGCCAGCAGCCCTTCGGCGAGCAGCAGACCGAGCACGCCGCCGATCGCGCACAGCACGGTCGCTTCGATCAGGAACTGGCCGAGGATGTCGCGACGGCGCGCGCCGACGGCCTTGCGCAGGCCGATCTCACGGGTGCGTTCGCGCACCGACACAAGCATGATGTTCATCACGCCGACCCCGCCGACCAGGAAGCCGACCGTCGACAGCAGGAACATCACCGCCAACACCGCGAACACGATGTCGTCGAACGACTGGATCAGGCTGTCGGCGGTCGCGATCTCGAAGTTGTTCGGCTCGTTCCAGCGCACGCGGCGGCGCCTGCGCAGCACCTGGGTGATCTCGTCGATCGCCTGTTCGAGTTGCCCCGAGCGACTGCGCACGGCCAGGAAGTGGTCGTCGGCCGTCGGGTAGAACTTGCGAAGCGTGTGGTACGGGATCAGGAACAGCGCATCGTCCTCGTTCTCGCTGCCGAACGGCCCTTCCTTGCGCTTCTCGAGCGTGCCGATGACGGTCAGTGCGTGGCCGTCGACGAGGATCTGCTTGCCGACGGCACCGCCCTGGGGGAACAGCGCCTCGTCGACCGAGTGGCCGAGCACCACCACCGGCGCACGGTGGCGGTTCTCCTGCTCGGTGAAGAACCTGCCCTCCTTCAGCACGCGGTTGGCGACCTCGACGTCGTTCGGGAACACGCCGCGCACCTGCGGGGTGTCGACTTCCTCGCCGCGGTAGCTGGCGCGCGACAGGAACGTCGGCGCCTCCAGCATCGGCGTCAGCATCTCGACCGACGGGCAGTAGTCGCGCACCGCCCAGACATCGTCGAGCGTGATCGGTTTGCGCAGCCGCATCTCCCGCGACCGCCGGCCGATGTTGACGAACGGAAACCGGTGCACGTAGATGTTGTTGGTGCCGAACTGTTCGACCTGATCGACGACCGACTGGCGGAAGCCGTTCAGCACCGACGCGACCGTCACCACCAGCAGCACACCGATCAGGATGCCGAGCACGGTCAAGAACGAGCGGAAGCGGTTCGCAACCAGCGTCTCGACCGCGAGCCGCATGCTCTCCCACACCGACAGCAGACTCCGCCGCACACTCATTCGGACCTCAGCGCTTCGATCGGGTCG
>DRKG01000373.1 GCA_011051855.1 bacterium
GGCCGCTGCATCCACTGCGCATAGCCGGCCGCACTGCGGGCCATGGCGCGCAGGGTCTCGCCGTCGAGGGTGCCATCGACCGCGAGCAGCCGCCGTTCGAGCCCGCGCCGGTAGGAGGCGGTGGTGACCGCGGCGAACTGCTCGCCGTCGCCCGCGCGGCAGGCGGCATCGACCGCCGCCATCGCCCCGGAGAGTTCGGGCACGGCCCTGGTCTCGACCACGACCCCGTCCTCGACCACCGGATTCGGCCAAGCTCCCGGAACGAACGCCAGCACCAAGAGGGCCGCGCCCAACGAGACCAGCACGATCAGCATCCAACTACTGCGTTCCATCGCGATACCTCACCGTCGTCTTGCCGGGGCGGAAGCGGATCAGCACACCGCCCTCTCTCGCCACTGCCTCGCTCTGCACATCCGGCAGATGCAGTTCGGAAAGCTCGACCCGTTCGCCGTTGTCGATCGCAACCGGGGGCGGCCCGGCCAGCACCGCCGTCCACGGCAGGCCGCGCGGGCGTCCGGATACAGGCCCGGTCTCCAGGATCAGCTCGCGGCGCACCGGGTCGAAGCGGCACTCGACCAGCGGAGCACCGGTGGCGCGCACGTGCGGATCGTTCCCCCCGTGGGCCACGGTCTCGACGCGATACTCGCCGGGGCGGTCCGGCAGGAACACGGTGCGGCCGTCGAACCATGCCCACGGCTGCCCGTCGACCTGCACCGCGTCGAAGTCGGCCCCCATCTCGATGCACGGCGCCGACAGCCGGCTCGGCTGCAACACCCGCACCGTCGCCGAAGTCGGGGTCGGATCGCGCAGCGCGACCAGACGCTGCGAGCCGCGGCCGGGGCGCGTGCGCGCCAGCACGCCGGCGCCGGCGACCAGTTCGACGACGTCTCCGGGCGTCTGGAACACGCGCACGAACACACCGCCATCGGGTGCCGGCTGCCCGCCGCGCACCGTCCAGTAGCCGCGTTCGCGCACCAAGAACGGCGTGGTCGCGGCGGTTTCGACGCGCAGCACGCTGCTGTGGCCGAGCGGCAGGTCGCTGGCCAACGACGCCCGGCCATCACGCCCCAGGTCGACCTGCAGGGGACGATCGAGCGTCGCCAGCATGCGGGCGGCGTGCGGCAGCACTTCGTGTCCACGGCCGTGCGGCCAGAACAAGAATCCCACGCGCGCCGACAGGCCGGACTCGACCCGCCCGCGCCACCGCAGCTCGCCGACCGCCGGCTCGAACCGTTCGTAGCGCGACAGGTGCAGAGGCACCACGCACAGGTCCGGCCGCGTCGCATCGTCCGACCGCAGTAGGAACGGCCGCCGGTAGCCGTCGTCGCCGCTGCCGCCGGCCACCGCGCGGTAGCCCGGCAGACGCAGGCGCCGCTCGATCTGCAGTCCGCGGGTGGCGCGCACGCACCGGACGTGCAGCACGAACCCCGGCACGTCCGCGGCCGTCGACAGGGTCAGACGTTCCTCGTGGTAGCTCGAAACCGAGGTTTCGCGCAATCGCGCGAGGCTGCCGCACGGCAGCACCACGTCGGCCTCGACGCCGACGTCGGCGGTGCGCCGCACGTTCATCGCGTCGATCGCGACCGCGTGCCCCGCGAGCACCTCCACCGACAGCAGGCGGGCGCCCGAGCGCGCGACGTGCACCGGCACTTCGACCGGCACACTCTGTGCGACCTCGGGCAGCGCGACACAGCGCAGCAGCACGTCGTCGAGCCAGATCGCGACCAGGCTCGCGCCGCGCTCCGGCCGCAAGCGCAGTTGCAGTTCGTGGTAACCGGTCGACGGCAGCCACTCGAAGTCCGCGCGCACCGGCCACCGCGGGGTGTCGTCGCAGGCCAGCAGCGAGGGCACGCGCGGATCCGCGAACGCGCCGTGGCCGACGCGCACCTCGCGACCGTAGCCGCCTTCGCCGCGCACGCCGTCGGCGAGGAAGTCGCGGCGTTCGCGCCGCAGAGCGGCGACGTCGGGACGACCGCCGAACAACCGCGTGTGCAGGAAGCCGTCGCTGATCGGGATCGCGTGCGTATCAAAGCGCGCCAACCCGCCCGGATCGAAGGCTAGACCACCACCGCTGCCCAGCAGCCGCAACCAGTTGTTCTGCAGGACGTGCACGGCCGCCGGCGCGTCGATCTCGGCTGCGAACTGCGCGGGCACATCGGGCACCAGGGCGCGCGCGGTGGCGCGCAGGCCGGCGCGACCCGTCGCGGCCAGCGGCATCGCGACGGCCGCACGCAGCGGTTCGAGCGACAGGCCGTGCACGTAGGCGGCCGTGCGCCCGGCGAGCGTGCGCGGATCTTGCCGACGCCACAGCACGGTCCCGCCAGCGAGCCGCCGCGCGCGCACGAACGTGTTCATCTGCCGCACCAGCCAGTCGGCGTAGCTGCCGCCGCCGCGCACGCCGTTGCCGGGCCAGCGATCGCCGCGGGCGCGGGCGTCGAGCACCCCGACCGGGAACAGGTCGGCCGGAAACCCGTCGCGCCATCCGGCGCCCAGGCCGCTGAGCGGCAGGCCGCGCACGCCGCCGTCGTCTGCGTCGAGCGCGCGCAACGCGCCGCCGAACGCAGGGGTGCGTTCCCCGATCCGGAGCAGTGCGCACGCCGGCTGGTAGTCCTGCACCACCGCGCTGCCGTAGCCCAGGGGGTCCGGCCACCACTGCCGCAGCGAGAAGCCGTCGAACGCGCCGGCACCGAGTCGGCGCGCATCCGCGAACTCACGCGCGAGCATGCGCAGGGCGACCAGCCGTTCCGGCGCGCGGTCGCCGACCGGCAACGGGTCGACGCCGCCGAGCACCAGCATGCCGCGCGCGTGCGCTTCCTCGGCGAACGAGCGGAAGCCGCCGAGGGACCAGCTTCCGCCCGGCGCCTGACCGCGCCAACTGAGCGGCGGTTCGATCGGATCCTTCGCGGACCAGGTCAGCGGTGCGCCGTGCTGCGGATCGGTCAGGGTGAGCTCGACGACGTCGGCGCCCGCCTGCCAGCTCGGCTGCACCGCCGCGCGCACCAGTTCCTCCTGCGGCCGCAGGTCTTCGTCCCCGTCGCCGTCGAACAGGCTCGCCTGCCATCCCCAGTGGGCCAACCACGGCACGATCGGGGGACCGTCGCGATCGGGCTCCGGCAGACTCGCCGCCCGCTCGGGCGCGACCAGCAGCAACAGCGGTCCACCGCGTGCGGACTGCGCCCAGCGCGCACAGTTGCGCAGCCAGCGGCGCGCGTTGTCGCGCACCCCCGCCTGCTCGTGATCCACGGCCGGCACCAACCCGCAAGCCAGCACTTCACCGCGGCCGACCCGCCAGTGCACGAGAACCGGCGGCCCGAGCGGGGCCGGCACCCCGTCGAGCACTTCACCGAGCCGCGCGACCACGCTGCCGGCCACCGGTTCTCCGAAGCGGAAGGTGCACAGAGGCAGCATCGCCGGCGCGCCCGCAGCGATCGCAAACGTGTGCTCGGTGAGCGACGCGGCCAGCCCGTGGAACAGGTTCTCGTAGCCGCCGCGGACGACGTGCAGATTCAGTTCCGCGCTGCCGCGCACGGCCCGGCGATCGAAGCCCCACCGGTAGACCTCGGTCTCCGGTCGTTCCGACTCGAAGCCCAGGTCGTGCACGAGCCGGGCCGCATGCCCGAACAGCAGCAGCCGACCGCCCGCTTCGACGTGGGCGCGCAAGGCTCCGAGCAGGGCGGTTGCCGGCGGGCGGTCCGGCGACCGCCAGTTCTGGTCGACGACCGCGATCGCCATGTCCGGCGCGAACGGCGGCAACGCCTCGCCGCGCTCCGCCAGCGGCAGCGCCCGCACGCGCAAATCGTCGGCGAGCGCCGCCCGCCAGCGCGGTAGCAGATCCGCGCGGTCGGGATACGCCGGCCCCGCGTGGCAGGCCACGACCCAACAGGCCAGCAGCAGCGCCATCACTGCCGGCCTCCGGTTGTGTTCGGAGCGTCGCCACCGTTCGTCTACCATCCTTGCCATCGATGCATCGGCAACGCCCCCCGGAGTCCCTTGAGGACCGTTTGTATTTTCGACAGTGGCTCGCCGGCCGGGACTTCGGCCAACGAGACCCGATCGCCGGCCAGATGGCCAACTTCGTCTACGCGGTCGGCGACCGCACCACCGGCGAAGCGGTGCTGGTCGACCCCTGCTACGCGGTCGACGAGCTGCTCGACCTGGTCGCCGCCGACGAGATGAAGGTCACCGGCGCGCTGGCGACCCACTACCACCCCGACCACGTCGGCGGCGACATGTTCGGCCACGACCTGGAAGGCATCGCCAAACTGCTGACCCGCTGTCCGTGCAAGGTGCACGCCCAGCGCGACGAAGCCCCCTGGATCCAGCGCATCACCGGTTGCGGCGACAGCGACCTGGCGCTGCACGACAGCGGCGACGTGCTCAAGGTCGGCGAGATTCCGATCACGCTGATCCACACTCCCGGCCACACGCCGGGCTCGCAGTGCTTCCTGGTGCAGAACCGCCTGATCGCCGGCGACACGCTGTTCCTGCAGGGCTGTGGCCGCACCGACTTCCCCGGCGGGGACCCGCGCC
>DRKG01000374.1 GCA_011051855.1 bacterium
GCCCGCCTGCCGCAGGAAGCGATACTCGGCTCGGGTCGGCATGCTCGGCCCGGCCATGGCCGCGAACACGCCGGGAACGCACGGCACGCCGGCCTTCCACGCCACCTCGCGGGCGATCTCGCTCCAGCGCAGGGAATACGGCTCGCTCATGTCGGGAAAGCGCGGCCCGATCTGGTCGTCGTTGGGTCCGACCAGCGGGTGCACGCCGCTGAGGTTCAGGTGGTCTTCGACGACCGCGATCCCGCCGGCCTCGATCTGCTGGCTGAGACTGGCCGCACCGGCGGTCAGCACCAACAACTCGCAACCGAGCGCCTTCAGCATGCGCACCGGCTGGGCCAGTTCGGCCGAGCTATGGCCTTCGTAGGATGCGAGCGGCGCGTCGGCGACGGCGACCGCCGTGCCCTCGAGGATGCCGACCAGGATCGGCGACGGCAGCGGGTCGCCGGGCAGGTCGTCGCCGTGGATGACGACCTTGTCCTTCAACTGGTTGGCGATCGAAGCGTGCCCGGAACCGAGCAGCATCGCGATGCGCGGCCGCAGCGCCGTGCGATCCTCGAGCAGATCGAGCAGGTGGCGCGACAACTGGCGGTACGGGAGCGGGGAGGACATGGCGAAAGCGTATGGCGAGCTGCGGTGCCGGCAAACTACCGCGTTTCGGCAGCGGTGCGGCTCGCGGCAGTGTCCGGTGACGCCGTTCGGACCGGCGCGCCCTTGGCTGCGAGGCCGGCGAGGTCGAGCACACGTTCGACCAGGCGCACGCGCTCCTGCATCGACAGCGAGGCGACCGGGACGTACGGCACGTCGAACTGTTCGAGCATCAGCTTGACCATGCCGTCGATGCGCAGCACTTCCTCCCATTCGACGCCGGCCCGCACGCCGTCTTCGACCAGCAGTTGCCGGTGGGGGCGCAGGAAGAACACGACCCCCGATCGCACCCACTGCATGTACTGCTCGAGGCGCGGGTCCTTGAAGATGCGGCCGAGAATCGTCGAGTGGTGGGCGGCGTAGGCGAGGTTGCAGAACGCGCGGTCGCTCACGAACGAGCCGTCGACCGAACGCTCGGCGTCGATCTGGCGGGTGAACACCGCCGCTTGGTAGCGATCGACCAGGTCGATGTCGGTGCGCAGCGATTCCAACTGCTCTTCCATTTCGGCGAGCACGCCGCGGGCGACCTCGGCGATCATCGGCAGACGGAAGCGATCCCGGATCCAGCGGGCGAGCGTGGTCTTGCCGGTGGCGTGCGCGCCGACCAGGTAGATGCGCAGCGGGCCGGAGCCACGGTGAGGGCGTTGCGGCAACATGCCGGCGAGGCTACCACGCCGGCTCAGGCCCCGTCGCCGTTTTCGTCGTCGTCGTTTTCGCCGTCGCCGTCTTCGTCGTCGCCGGTTTGCCCGGGCCCGGTTTCGTCGCCGTGCGCGGTGCGACGCGCCGCTTCCTGCAGCGCCAGGCGCGCGCGGGTGCGCACGTCCGGCTCGGCGAACGCGCGCTCGACCAGAGCGCGTTCGGGTTGCAGGGTTTGCACCAACAGGTCGGCGAGCAGGCCGGGCGGGGTCGAATCGGGCAGCGGCAAGCTGTCCTTGAGACGTGCGGTCGTCGCCGCGCGCAGTTCGCGCGCGAGCCCCGCCGCCTCGGGGGCGGGCACGGCGGTTTCGACGAATGGCAGGCACTCGACCAGGCGGTAGGGGCGTTCGCTCGCCACCTCCTGCAGGTGCACGCGGCACAAGCCGACCACCCACAAGAGGTAGCGGCCGTCGGCGAGGTGCTCGTGGCGCAGGATCTCGCCGAGGCCGGCGACCGGCACCACCGCGGGCTCGCCGGTGGTCGATTCTCTGCCGCCGATCGCGGTCGACGCGATCACCAGTCGGCCCGGCCCGTCGAGCAGGTCGCGCACCATCGCGCGGTAACGCGGCTCGAACACGTGCAGCGGCAACACCTGGTGCGGGAACAGGAACACGCCGGGCAGCGGAAACAGCGGCACCGGCGCGTTCGGCAGGTTGATGTCGGTCGACTGCGGATCCACGAACGCCCTCTGGGCCAGAGGGTAGCACGGCGCAAGGGCGCGGTGGACGGCCAACCGCCCGTTCGCACCCCTACCGCTGGTAGATCTCGGCCGTGGCCGGGCCGCCGCCGAGCACCAGCACGGTGCCGTCCGGCAAGTTCGCGGCCAGCGGCAGCATGCGCGGCGCGGCCATGTCGCCGGTCGGGGTGATCGTGTTCGGGCTCGGCGTGAACACGTCGGTGCTCGCGGTCGCCCCGAACGCGAGGGTGTTGTTGTTGAGGTCGATCGCGAGTTCGAAGCCGCCGGCGATCAGCGCACCTCCGTTCGGCAAGGGCGCGAGGGCGGCCCCGGCGCGGCCGACTTGCAGACCGTTGACGGTCGTGAAGGTGTTGAAGAAGAAGCCCTGGCTGAACAACTGGCAATCGTCGCGGGTGCCGATGACCAGATCCGCGACGTTGCCGGTGGTCAGGAACGTGCTCAGGTCCAGGCTCAGGCCGCCGACGAGCAGGACCTTGCCGTTGTCGAGCGCGGTCGCCGAGTGCATGAAGCGCGCGCCGCTGAAGAACGCCGGTAGGCCGAAGCTGTTGCTGGCCGGGTTGAACAGGTAGGCGGTCGCCGACACCGTCGGGATGTTGACGATCGGCAGCAGCGTGATGCCGCCGGCGATCAGCACGCGGCCGTTCGGCAGGGTCGTCGAGGTGTGGAACGCGCGCGGCTCGAGCAGCGTCGGGCCGGCGGAGAAGGTATCCGTGCTCGGATCGAACAGCTCGGTCGAGCCGAGGATGCCGGTCAGCAGGCTGAGGGGGTTGCTGAGGTCGAAGCCGGCCGAGCCGCCGGTGATCAGCACCTTGCCGTTGCCGAGCAGCGACGCGCCGTGGCCGGCGCGCGGGCTGGCCATCGTCAGGTTCGTCGTGGTCTGCGCCACCGGGTCGTAGACGGCGGCGGCCGCCGTCGGCTGGCCCGTGGTCAGGTCGAGCCCGCCGGTGAACAGCACCCGCCCGTCGCCGAGCACGGTGGTCTGCGAGAACAGCCCGACGCCGAACGATGCACCGGCCAGTTGCCATTCTTCGGTGCGCGAACGGTAGCGCTGGGCCACCGGTCCGCTGCCGCCGACGAACAGCAGTTCCCCGTCGGCCTCGGGGAGCACGCCGCCGGCGAGGATCGGCAGCGTCGGGGATTCGAGTGCCGGCTGGAAGGTGCCGGGGAGCTGCGGCGTCAC
>DRKG01000375.1 GCA_011051855.1 bacterium
AGCGCAGGCGTGGCCGTGGCCACGCCGAGCATTCTGCCAAGGAGTTCGCGGAGCGAACGGACGCCGCAGGCGGCCGCTCTTCTGCCGCATGGACGTGGATGGTGCGTGCCGGGGGTGCTGGTTCATGCATAGATCGGGCTCGCCGAGCTTGTAGCAGCAGTCGCGGATCGACGACACGCCCGAAGTGGGGATAGGGCTCACGCATGCAGCCCCGCCAGCCGCCCGGTCGCGAATGCCGCCTGGAAGTTGAAGCCGCCGATCGGGCCGTCGATGTCGAGCAGTTCGCCGCACAGGAACAGGCCCGGCTGCAGCTTCGACTGCATGGTGCGCGCGTCGACCTCGTCGAGGGCGACGCCGCCGCGGGTGACTTCGGCCGCCTGGTAGCCGAGGCTCTTCGCCACCGGCACGCGCAGGTCCTTGACCGCGGCGAGCAGCCGGCGGCGAGCAGGCTTTGCGAGGCCGGCGAGGGTCGTGCTGCGGTCGATCTCCGCCAACGCCAGCAAGGCGTGGCGCACGCGTTCGGGCAGGGCCGCGGGCAGCAACGACTCGACGCGCCGGGTGCCGTGCGCGCGCGCGGCGGCGAGCCAGTCCTGTTCGAGCTGCTCGCGCGGCACGTCCGGCAGGAAGTCGAAGCCGACGCTGGCCGCCCCGCACAGTTCCTCGACGTCACCGGCGAGATCCATCGGCGCCGGCCCCGACAGCCCCTTGTGCGTAAACAGGATCGGCCGCCGCCGGCGCAGCGTCGCGCGCCCGCGCGCGTCGCGGCAGGCGATCTCGACGCCGTGCAGCACGATGCCCTGCAACGCGCGCACCCACGGCGCTTCCACGCGCAGCGGCGCCAACGCCGGGAACGTCGGCGCGATCGTGTGCCCGAACGCGCGGCACCAGGCGTAGCCGTCGCCGGTCGCGCCCGTCTTCGGGAAGCTGAGGCCGCCGGTCGCGAGCACGACCGCCGCCGCGCGCAGCGAGCCGGCGCCGGTCCGGCAGCGGAACCCACCCCCGTCGTGCCCGAGCTCGCGCAAGGCCGCTTCGCAACGCAGTTCGGCGCCGCTGTCGGCGAGCAGGCGCAGCAGCGCATCGACGACGTCCTGCGCCCGCTGCGAGACCGGGAACAGCTTCTCGAGATCCTCCTCGCGCAGCGGCACTCCCGCCGCTTCGAAGAACGCGCGCAGCGCCTTCGGCGGGAACGAACGCAGCGCGTGGCGCAACCAACGGCCGCGACGGGTGCCGTACTGCGCCTCGAGGTCGCGCCCCTCGCGCGTCGTGGTCAGGTTGCAGCGGCCTCCGCCGCTGATGCGGATCTTGAGCCCGGGGCGCGGGTTCTTCTCCAACAGCACCACGCGCCGGCCGCGCCGCGCCGCCTGGATCGCGGCCATCAGGCCGGCCGCGCCACCCCCGACGACGACCACGTCGACGTCGGCGGCGTCGCGCGCGTCGCCGCGCGCGCCCAGCGGATCACTCCTCGGTCTTGGTCTCGCCGTCGGCCTTGGCCGCATCGTCCTTCTTCGCCACCGGCTCGGTGATGCGCAGGACGGGGCGGTTGCCGATCGGCTGCTTGCGGTTGGTCGACCAACCCTTGCCCATCTTCTTCGGCTTGAAGCGTCCGGCGGTCGCACCGCCGGCCTTGTATCGCGAACGTGCCATCTGATTGCTCCTGGTGTTCTCTCGGGTTGGGTTAGCGGCCCTTGGCGATCATCGCCTTGGCGGCGGCGTTGGCGACCTGCATGCCCGGCTTCTCGGACAGGTCGCGCTCGTTCTTGACCGTGCGGTTGACCATCAGGTAGCCGTTGACGTGGCCCGGCACGGCACCGCGAAGGAACAACAGGTTGCGCTCCTTGTCGATCTTGACCAGTTCGAGGCGCTGGATGGTGACCTGCTCGACGCCGTAGTGACCGGCCATCTTCTTGCCCTTGGGCACACCGTGGCTGGTGGTGTACTGGCGGCCGATGCCGCCCGCGCGGCGGTGGTTGATCGAGTTGCCGTGGGTCGCGTCCTGGGTGGCGAAGTTCCAGCGCTTGATCGTGCCGGTCCAGCCGCGGCCCTTGGTCGTGCCCGTCACGTCGACGTGGGTCACGCCTTCGAGCACGTCGACGGTGACGTCGTCGCCCGGCTTCTGCGTCGGAGCCTCCTCGAGGCGGAACTCGCGCACGAAGCGCTTGCCGTGATCGAGGCCGGCCTTCTTGACGTGGCCGAGTTCGGCCTTGTTGGTGACGCGCTCGGGCTTGTCGTCGAAGCCGAGCTGCACCGCGTAGTAGCCGTCGCCGGCGCGCGCACGCTCCTGCTTGCCGCTCTTCTTGCCGCGGTTGGTGCAGGCGGTGCGGTGCCCTTCCGGGTGCTCCGCAGCGGTCGCCATCTTCACCTGCAGGACCTTGCAGGGCCCGGCCTGCACGACCGTGACCGGCACGCAGGTGCCGTCTTCGAGGAACACTTGCGTCATCCCGAGCTTCTTGCCCAGGATGCCGAGGGTCTTTCTGCCCGTCATCTGTGGAAGTCTCCGTCTGGGGCGCATTGGTCCGCCGAACCGACGTGGCCGGAGGACGTACGCTGTTTGGGGGCGGAACATGCTAGGAACCGCCCCTCGAAATGCAAGCTCGGCCGGCGGTTCAGCGCACGCAGGCGCGCAGCGCCAGCGCCAGCAACCCGAGCGCGACGAACCAGCGGCCGAGCGGCCGTTCGGCGACCGCAAACGGCGGCAGCGGCCGGTCCGGGGCTCGTGCGGCCGTGCGCAGGTCGGTTTCGCCGGCGGCCACCGCCCCACCGCCGGGCGAGGTCGCGGCAATGGCGCCGGCCTTCCCGTAGCAGCGCACGAACGCCCGCCGCAAGAGCTGCGGGAACGCCGCCAACAGGCCGAGATTGGCGTCCGCCAGCCGGAATGCGAAGTGCACCGAAGCGCGATCCTCACCGCCGTCGACGACGACGCCGAGCGGCACCCGTTCCCCGCCGTCGATCACCCACAGGAACGGTTCTCCGGCCGGCAACGTGGCCGGCCAGCAGCGCTCGACGCGCAGTTCGGACAGGTCCAGCCCGCGGGTCAACGCGAGCGTGCGATCCCATTCGACCGCTCCGGCCAGGGCCCGGGGGGCGAGTTCGACGGCCGGATCCAGGCGGCTGCCGAAGGTCAGCGCCCGCACGGTTCCCGGGGCGAGCGGCACCAGACCGCCGTCGGCGAGCAGCAGACCGACCTCGGTGCCGGCGTGTGCCGCGACCACCTCGCCGGCCACCTCGACGGCGAGCGCCTCGCCGGCAGCCGACACGAACGGGCCCGCTTCCTCGTCGGCCAGAACGGCGATGCGCGGCGCCGGCAGCGCCGGCAGGCGCCAGCGGCGGCCGTCGTCGTCCGGCAGCCGATCGTCGGCGAGGCGCACGGCCACCCGCAGCTCGCCGCCCGCGGGCCGCCGCACCAACGACAGCGGCACCGTCGTCACCTGCCCCGGGACCAACAGCACCGGCGTCGGGGCGAGCGGCCGGACGGCACCGGCGACCAACAGCTCGGCCGCGATCCGACCGTCGCTTCGCGGCTCGGCGTAGGCCACCACGTCGACTTCGAGTCGCAGCTCCGGCAGCGGCCAGGCGTCCTCGATCCGGGCGTCGACCAGGGCCGCGTTCGGCCCCTTGGTGTCGAACACGGTCAAAGCGCCGACGTCGGGCAAGCGCGGCTGCCCTTGGCCATCGGTCAGGGTCCACACCGCAGTGCGCGCGTCGGCGATCGCACGCGCCGCCGCGACCAGATCGACGGCGAGCGCCCCGGACGGCTCGCCGAGGTCCTGCAACGCGCGCGCGGCCGCTCCGTGCCGCCGCAGCAGCTCGCCACCACAACGCACCACGGTCACGTCGACGCTGGCCGGCACCTGCGCGAGCGTCTGCGCGAGCCGCCGCCGCGCCCGCGCGAACGCCGGCTCGCCGGCGGCGGCCGCCCCCATGCTGGCCGACGCATCGAGCAGCACCACCAACCGCTCGGCGCCGGCGGTTCCCGGCCGCGACGGGCCGGCCGCGGCGAAGGCCGCCGCCGTCAGCGCGACGGCCAGCAACAGCCAGCGCAGCCACGAGCCGCGCGGCGGCCGGCGGTGCAGGGCCCGCATCGCCGCCTGCCACTGCGCCAGGTGCGGCGTGAACACGTGCTGCCGCGGGCGCGGCGGTTGCGCCAACCACCACAGCAGCGGCAACGCCAACAACGCCCACAGGAATCGCGGTTCGGACAGGTTCATCGCGCCAACGCCGCCACGATCGGCAAGTGGTCGCGCAGTCGGGGCGCGTCGTCACGCGGCGCCGGCCACCGCAGCAGGGCCGAGCCGGCTTCGGCGAACAGATGGTCCTGCTGGCGCGCGAGCAGCGTGAGCTGGCGCACCAGTTCGCGGTGGAACGGCGCGTCGACGGGAATCCGGAGGTCCTCGAACGTCTCCGGGTCGACCACGCGCAGGTAGCCCCCGGCCGGCGGCGCCTCGTCCTCGGCCACCGTCGGCAACCAACCGGTGACGCGCGCGCCGCGCCGACGCAACCCCAGGAGCGGCCGGCGGAACCCGGCCGGGCGCGCGAAGTCGCTGATCCAGTGCACGCGACCGACCGCGTCGCCCGCCAACATGCTCGCCACCGCCGCTTCCGGCGGAGGCGATGCGATCGGCAGCCCGCGCAGGTGCTCCAGCAGTTGTGGCAACTGGGCGACCCCGGCGAAGCGCACGAGGCTGTTGCTCGCTCCCGGGGCGACGATGCTGACGCCGTCGAGGCGCGCCAGCGCCAGCCCGGCGATCACCGCGGCCAACCGCATGGCGGCGGTGCGCCGCGGCGGCGTGCCGCAGCACAGACTCGCCGAAAGATCGAGCGCGACGGTGACCGCGCGGCGGTCGTCTTCCTGCAGTTGCTTGGTGAACAGCTCCCCGGTGCGCGCGTAGGCGGCCCAGTCCAGCCGGCGCAGGTCGTCGCCGCGTACGTAGCGACGGTGGCCGACGAAGGTGCCGCTCTGACTCAGCACCGCGCGGCGCGCACGCAACCGTTCGACGCGGCCCGCGTCGAAGCGACCGCGGGTCGCCAGCAACGCCGGCAGCAGCTCCCGAAAGGCGCGCGGAAACGGGTCGGGCAAAGGCGGCAACGACGGACGCGCCATCAACGCTCCTCGCCGCCACCACGGCGACCGCGCCGTTGCAGTTGCTCGAAGAACCGGCGCACGATCGCGCGCTCGGCGGGCGGCACGTGGCGCGCGTGCTGGGCGCGCTCGGCGGCGCGCGCGAAGTCCACTTCGGGACGCCGCACTGCCGGCTCGGGATCCGCCCCCCCGGTGCTGCCGGCCGCCGTCGGCGCAGACGCGCCGACCGACTGCACCAATTCGGCGACGTGCATGCGTTCGCGCCGCGTCGGCCCATCACCGAGGAACTCCGGCAGCACGAATCGCTGGTCGTCCGGGCGGTCGACCAGCGGCGGGATCTCGCCGGAGTCCTCGGGCTCGGGCTCGGGCTCCGGCTCGGGCCCCGGCGGCACGGCCGGCGCCGGCCGCTCCTCCGCCCCGGCGTCGTCCGGGCGCGGTTCCTCGGCCGGGTCCGCGCCGGCGTCGGCGGACCGCGCGTCGTCGTCGTCGCCCTCCCCGGCGCCGCTGGCTTCGCCGGCATCGCCGGCGTCGCCGGACGTGGCCCGGTTCTCGGCACCTCCGAAGGCGCCCGACCACGGCGGCTGCCACCAACTCGCCAACCACCAGGCCAACAACAACAGCACGACCAGCGGCACCAGCCAGCGGAAGCGGCCGAGCCGCGGCCGCGCGACCGCAGCCAGCGCGCGCCGACGGTGCGGTTCCAGGCGCACGGCGACGTCGCGTTCGAGCCACCGCAGCATGCGCGAAGGCTGCCCCCGCCCCTGTTCGTCGGCGTCGAGTTCGAGCCAGGTCGCGAGCTCGTCCGGCAGCGGCCCGAGATCCCCGGCCTCGCCGAGGCTCTGCTGCAACGCCGCGAGGATCCGGCGCCCGCGCAGAAAGCCGAGCGCCGTCGCGCCGAGCGCGATCGACACGACCAGCGCCAGCACCAGGACCAGCACTTCCTCGCGCCGGGACGGCCACAGCCACATCAGCGGCACGGCTGGCACCGCCAGCAACAGCAGACTGCGCACCAGCGCGCCGAGCCCGCGGCCGAAGGCGTGGCGGCAGCGCAGACCGACCGCGAAGCGACGCAGCGCGGCCCCCGGATTCGCGACGGCGATCGTGGTGCCAGGCACGCCACGATCATGCGGCAACGGCCGCGGGAAGAAAACGGCCGGGACGAGGGCGACACACCCCCGCCCCGACCAACTCAGAAGGAGGAGAGGGTGCCGTCATCGGCAGGCGTTGCGATTCTCGACGGCCCGCGGCCCGGCCCGGGTGGCCCGCCGCCGCCGCCCGGCCGGCAGCGTGCGCTGCCACCGCCTGGCTGGCCCGGTCTCGCGTCGGGACGGGGCGCCGGCGCGCCTCAAGGGCCCGATCACGGACCGGTTCAGTTGCCCTTCGGGTCGAACAGGCGCCGCGCGACGTCGAGTTCGAACTGCGTCGCCCGCCCGGCGGGCAGCGTCATCAGGAACGGCTCGCCGCTGCATTCGAGCCAGCGCTCGTTGCGGCCGTCGACCTTGCCGCCGATGTGCAGCTCCCGGGTGTGCTCGCCGTCTTCATCGTCGTAGACGAGCGTGATCTCGATCTGCGGCGGATACAGCCCGAGCGCGGACATGTCGCCGGCGCGCGTCAACGGCCGCTCGAACGCCTGCACCCCGAAGTACTGCAGGCGCTGCACCAGCGCCTCGACCTCGGCCTGACGCACGGCACCGAGATCGTCGGCCTGCAACGCCTGCCAGCGCGCCTTGCCGGGTTCGCGCACGAACGTGAACGTGCGCTTGGCGCTGCCGTTCCTGATCGCGAGCTTCTTCACCTTGTCCGGCTGCAGGCGGAACAGGGTGCGGTCGAGCCAACCCTGCGGGTCGAGGTCGCGCCGCCACGGCCGTTGCCACTCGTAGAGCACGACGTCGTTGCTGTCGCGCCGCCGCACGAACACGCCGGCGACCGCATCCGTGCCGGCGCGCCCTTGCGACGCATCGTTGCCGACCAGGAGCTCGGCGACGATGTGCTTGCCGGCGCGGTCGACGCAGCGCACCACGAACGCGTGCTGCTCGTCGAGGCCGTAGCGCGCCAACTGTTCCTCGGTCGCTTCGGGTTGCACCAACGCATCGCGGTCGACCCGGATCGCCCGCAGGTGCTCGAACACGTCGTTCTCGACCCGCGACTTCATCACCGGAGCACCGGCGAGGTCGCCCGGCGCCTGCCGCTTGGGCGTGCCGATCTGCCAGCCATCGGTGCCGCGGACCAACACCAACTGTTCGTAGGCGACCGGCCGCGGCTCCTCCGGCGACTGGTTCGGCGCCGGTTCGGGCTGCTCCGGCAACGGCTCGGCGAGCACGATCGAACCGACGTTGTCACTGGTGAACCCGTCGAACATCGCCGGAATGCCGCCGACGTCGACGTAGCTGTCGACCTCGGACAGCAACTGCAGCGTGGTCGGCACCGCCAGCAGCAGGCACAGGCCCGACAGCACGAGATTGCTCCTGGTCAGGTTCATCGGGTCGCTCCATCCAGACGGCCGAGGAACGCGCGCTTCTGGTTGCGGCGCACGAGGAACACGCCGGCGCCGAACAGCAGCAGCAGCGCACACGGCAGCACCACGTTCACGGTCACCAGCAACTCGGTCTTGCGACGCAGGCGCTGCTCGGCCTCGCGCGGATCGGCTCCGGGCCGGCCTTCGGGCTCGAGCAACGTCAAGGTGCGATCGCGTTCGGTGCGCGACTGCAACTCGATCAGGTCGCGGTCGCCGCTGAGCCAGTCGAGCAATTGCGCAAAGAACGGCATCGCCAAGAGACCCGAGTAGGGACCTCCGGCCTTCTGGTAGTCGCCGCGGATGACGTCGTCGCGCAGGAACGTCGCATCGCCGACGACGACGATGCGCCCGGCGGCCTCGGCCGCGGTGCGCGGCGCCCGTTCGCTCGGCACGGCGGCGGGCGGCTCCGGCTCCGCCGGCTGCGGCCCCGGCTCCGGCTTCGGCTTCGGCTTCTTCTGTTGGGCGGAAGCAGCCTTGTCCGGCTGGTCCTGCGCCGCATCTTCATCCTTGGCGCCGTCCTGTGCCTCCGATTCTCGCGCCTTCTGCTCCTTGATCTCCGACGGCCGCAGCGGCCGCTCGCGACTGGCGAAGAACGACGGGAACCTGCCGCTCAACTCGACCATCAGCGGCGCCTGCATGCGCGTCTCGGCCAACAAGCGCTCGTTGAGCGGCTTCAGGAAGCGCTCCAACTGGTTGCGCATGTTGAGCCGGTCGCTGCCGACAGGATTGAGGTTCTGCTGTGGATCGTCGAGCAAGATCCCGGGCGACGACCACAGCAGCACGCGACCTTCGACGCCGTCGGGCAGGTCGAGTTCCCCGGCGGCGCGCCGACGCAGGCCGGTCCACGTCGGCCAGTAGAACCCCGGCGACCGTCCGAGCTTCTTGAACGCCGCGAACAGGAAGTCGTCGGTCGGCATGCCCGGCAACAGCGTGCGGCGGTACTGCTCGGCCTTGCGCTGGTCGACCTTGCCGGTGGCGTCGGTCGCGAGGCGATCGGCGGAGACCGACCAATCGACGTTGACCGCGTGGAAGAAATACGGATACGGCACCGGCGACGCGCGCATCGTGCCGAGCGCGGTCTGCACCGGCACGGCGAAGTATTCCTGCGGGATCCTCCCGGTGTGAGCACTGCGCTCCATGTCGGCGAGCACCTTCGGCCGCCAGTCGACGCCGTAGTGGCGCAACTGTTCGACGAACGAAAACGAACTGCCGCTCGCGTCGAGCCGCATCGGCAGCTTGACCATCAGCCGCTTGGGACCGAGCGCGTATTCGGCCGCATCGGCGAACACGACCAGGGTTCCCCCGCCCATCAGGAACTGGTCGATCACGTACTTCTGCCGGTCGGTCAGATCCTTCGGCCGGAACAGGAACAACGTGTCGAGGTCGTCGGGCAGCAGCGCACCGTCCTCGTCTTTGAAGTTCTGGAACTCGTAGCGCTCCTTCAGGCCCGGCCGGGTGCGCACCGCGCTCCAGCCGACGCCGCCCGGCTGCCGGCTGCCGATGCGTTGGGCGGGCCATTCCATGTAGCCGAAGCGCCGCTTCCGCTCGGTCAGCAACTGCTTGATCTTCGGCGAGACGATCGCCTCGGCCTCGAACGACGAGCGCGGCAGGAACGACGCCAGCACCTGCTGCTTGCCGCCGCCGTAGACCAACCGCAGACCCTGCCAGTGCTGGTCGACCGACAGCGACGTCGCCGAGCGACTGCTGAGGTTGATCGGCTCGACGCCGAGCCGCGTCGCCTTGTCGGCGACCGCCTTGTCGCTGTTGGGGTCGAAGCGCCGCACCACGACCTTGCCCGCGCCGAGTTCGCGCAGTTCTTCGAGGAAGCTGTCGGCCCACTCGCGACTCGTGCGATACGCGACCGGCAGTTCCTCCTTCGGGCTGAAGTAGGCCTCGACCAACAGACGCTGGTCGAGCCGGGCGAGCAGCCGCCGGGTGGTGTCGGTCGACGTCCACAGGCGGTCCGAAGTCAGGTCGATGCGCGCGTGGTAGCGCGAACTCAGGAACACGACCTGCCCCAGCACGAGGAGCAGCAGGAGCACGTGTATGGCCAGCGCCAACACCCCGCCGCGTTGCTTCGTCTCCGGGTTCATCGCATCACCCCCGCTGCGCCCGCC
>DRKG01000376.1 GCA_011051855.1 bacterium
GGACCGGGCGGTTTGCGTCGGTTCGTTCCCGGCCGCCGTCCTGGAGACAGCTCACGAATGCCCGTTTGCCTCGAAATCACCGACCGTTCCGGCTCCCGCGAGTGCGAGCGCGCGGCCGCCAGCTTCTGGCTCGGCGCAAAGCGGTCGGGCTGTGAAGTCGAACTCGACCTGCCCGGCGTGGCGGGTCGCGTGCTGGAAGTCGCCTGCGACGAGCGCGGACGGCTGCGGGTGCGCGCCGAGCCGGGGCTGCCGTTTCCGATCCGCTGCGCGACCGGCAACGTCGGCGCGCGGTTCGAGCCGTTCCTCGACGGCGACGTGCTCAACGTCGGCCCGGCGCTGGTCAAGTTGCGCTTCCGCGCCGAGGTTTCGACCGACGCCACCGAGGCGATCGATCCGGCGGTGCTCGCCGCGACGCCCGGCTCGCCGGTGGGTGCTTGGTACCAGACGTTCATGGAGATGGCCGACCATCTCGAGGGTCTGAAGAGCGCGAGCGAGATGGTGACGGCGACGATGGCGGCAGTGGTGCGGGCGACCGGAGCCGACCGCGTGCACGTCGAACTCGACGTCGACGAGGCCGGCAGCGCGTTCTTCCTGAGTCGCCCTGCGGACCACCAGCCGTTCCGCGTCAGCCGATCGCTGATCGAGCAGGTTCGCAGTTCGCAGCAGGTCGTGCACGTGCCTGTGGCGGCCTCGGATCCGGTCGCCAGTCGGTTCCACAGCGTGCGCAGCGAGGGCATCTCGGCGGCGGTGGCGTTGCCGATCCAGGCGCTCGGCAAGATGCTCGGCGTGGTCTACGCCGACTGCACGCGCGACGGCGCCACGCTGTCGGCCGAGGACCTGCAACGCGTGACGTTCTGTGCGCGCATGTTGGCGACGGCGCTCGGCAATCGCGTCCTGGTGCACAGCCTGCTCGACCGCGATCAGGAGGAGGTCGAGCACTGGGCGCTGGTCAGTCGGAGCGCTGCCTGTGCCGAGTTCATCCAGCGGGTGAAGCTCTACGCGCCGGCGGACTACACGGTGCTGCTGCGCGGCGAGACCGGCACCGGCAAGGAAGTCGTGGCGCGCGCCTTGCACGAGTTGTCGCGGCGCAGCAAGGGGCCGTTCGTACCGGTCAACTGCGCGGCGATCCCGGAGCAGCTGATGGAGAGCATGCTGTTCGGTCACGAGAAGGGGTCGTTCACCGGCGCGATGCAGGCGCGGCGCGGCCACTTCGAAGAAGCCCACGGCGGCACCATCCTGCTCGACGAGATCGGCGACATGGCGCTCGAACTGCAGGCGAAGATCCTGCGCGTGCTGCAGGACCGCGTGGTCGTGCCGATCGGGTCGCGGCGTCAGGTGCGTGTCGACGTGCGCATCGTCGCGGCGACCCATCAGGATCTGGAACGCATGGTCGAAGAAGGTCGATTCCGTCAGGATCTCTACTACCGCTTGCGCGAGCTCGAGATCGTGCTGCCGTCGCTGCGGGAGCGACCCGAGGACATCGCGGCACTCGCGGCGCGGTTTCTGGCCGAAGCCGCCGAGGAACTCGGATACCCGAGCGTGCCCGAGCTGTCGGCGGAGGCGGAGCAGCGGCTGCAGCAGCACGCTTGGCCCGGCAACATTCGCGAACTGCGGCATGTCATCAAAGGCGCGGCGCTGCGCGCCGGCGGCGAGGCGATCCGGGTCGTCGATCTCGACCTCGCCGAGGTGGCGGCCGCGGGCACGGGGGGGATCGGGATTGCCGCCGAAGCGCCCCGCCTCGATCCGGGAGACGATGCGGCCACCTGGAAGCAGCGACTCGAGGCGCAAGAGCGCGCCGTGCTGCAGCGCACCTTCGCGGAGGCCAAGGGCAACCTGACGCGCGCGGCGGAGTTGTTCGGTGTGCCGAGAACGACCTACCGGGAAAAACTCGTCCGCCACGGTTTGCTGGATGCGTGAGCGGGTGTGGTGCCGCGGTCGGGCCCAGGTGGGCCGGGATCGACCGCTTTCCGTCGGAAAGGGAGGCGACGCGGCTCCGGCAGACGGCTACCCTCCTGGCCCTTGCCGACCCGCGCGAACAAGAATCTGGCCGTATTGACGGCCATTGGCGACGTACACCGCTGTTGGCGCCAGGCCGACGCGGTTTATCTGGAACGGTCGCGGCCGGATTTGGCGTTGTTCGTCGGGGACCTCGGCGACGAAGACGTCCGCATGGTGCGCCGGATCGCCGAGGTCGGTGTCGACAAGGCGGTGTTGCTCGGCAACCACGATGCCTGGCAGAGCTTCGCACGCAAGGAGACGACCGACGCGCTGCGCGAGAGTCTCGACGTGCTCGGCCGCGACCACATTGCCTATGCGGTGCGCGAGGTGCCGTCGGCGGGCATTTCGGTCATCGGCGCGCGACCGTTTTCGTGGGGCGGACAGAGTCTGCGCAGCCCGGAGCTGTACGACGAGATCTACGGCGTGCGCACGATGCGGCAATCGGCGGCGGCGATCGTCGATGCCGCGCGCAACGCGCAGCATCGCGACCTCGTGGTGCTCGCGCACAACGGTCCCTTCGGCCTTGGTGACCAGCCGGCCGACATCTACGGCAAGGACTTCGGCAAGCCCGGTGGCGATTGGGGCGACTGTGACCTGGCGCTCGCGCTGCAGCACATTGCGGGCTTCGGATTGCGCGTGCGCATGGTCGTATCCGGCCACATGCACCATCGCCTGTTGCACCCCCGCGGTGCCGAACGTCGGCGTTTCGTGCGCCGCGGCGATACCGTGTTCGTCAATTGCGCCGTGGTGCCGCGTATCGAGCGCAGTGAAGACGACGACGGCCTGTCGTACTTCCTGCGGACCCGCTGGCAGCACGGCTCGTGCCTTGCGATCGAGGAGTTGTGGGTCGACGTGCACGGCGACGAAAAGCTCGTCGTGCCGGTCGAGCCGGAGGTGGTGGCTGACGAACTGCCGGCGGTCGAGGAGTTCGACGAGTAGCTGCGCGGCGATCCCGGTTCACGCGCGGACCGGGTCTATCGTGGACCGGGTCTATCGATCGCCGAGCTCGGCCGCGACCTTTTCGACCTCGCGCCAGACCCGCAGCAGGTTGCCCGACCAGATCTTGCCGATCTCTTCTTCGTTGTAGCCGCGACGGTAGAGCTCGCGGGTGACGTTGCGCGATTCGGCGGCGTTCTGCCAGCCGGTGATGCCGCCGCCGCCGTCGAAGTCGCTGCCGATGCCGACGTGGTCGATGCCGGCGACGGCAACGATGTGGTCGATGTGGTCGACGAAGTCGGCGACGTCCGCAGGAGGGTATCGCGCATCGATCGCCGGCATCGCGGCGCGCAGTTGGTTCCAGCGTTCGGCTCGCTCCTCGTCCGACAATTGCTCGGCGGCGGCGCCGCTCAATCCGAGCTCGCGCCGCTTGTCCGCAACCGCACGCTCCCGCTCGCGGTTGCTCTTCAGGAAGCTTGCCAACGCGACGCATTGCACCACGCCGTTGCAGTCGCGAATGGCGCGCAATTGCTCGTCGTCGAGGTTGCGGCTGTGGTCGTTGATGGCGCGCGCGCCCGAGTGCGATGCGATCACCGGCGCCTTGCTGCACGCGACCGCCTGCATCATGGTCGTCTTCGCCGCGTGCGAGATGTCGACCATGATGCCGACGCGGTTCATTTCGGCGATCGCCTGTCGGCCGAGTTCGCTGAGGCCGCCGTGCAGCGGCTGGTCGGCGGGGGTGTGCGAGTCGCCGAGCTGCGAGTGGCGATTGTGTACCAGACTCATGTAGCGCGCACCCCGGCGGTGGAACTCGGCGATGCGGGTGAGGTCCTCACCCATCGGGTAGCCGTTCTCGATGCCGATGCACGCGATCAGCTTGCCCTCGCGGTGCAGGCGTTCGACGTCGTCGGGGGTGCGTGCCAGTTCGATCTGATCCGGATACAGCCGGCACATCCGGTGGATCGCCGTGAACTTCTTGCGCGCTTCGCGGTAGGCCTTGGCGAAACCCGCCTTGGTGAGCTGGCCCTGGCCGACGTAGACGATGAAGAACGCGCAGTCGTAGCAGCCCTTCCGCATCTTGACGAAGTCGACCTGCTGCGCGCCGTCGACGGTCGGGTCATAGCGGCGCCGGAACTCCTCCGCGGTCGCCGGATCGCTCGGCAGTTGTTCGGGCGCGAGCTGGTCCGAGATGTCCTTGTGGGTGTCCAGCGTCAGGCAGCGCGCGTGGATCGCATCGGCTTCGGCGATCGCCTCCGGGGTCATCTCCCGAGGCGTTCGCGTGCGCGGCCCATGGTGGTTGCCGACGTGACAAGCCGCGAGTGCGAGGACGGGGACGAGCAGTCGGAGTCGGCGCATAGCCAACAAGTAGCCCGGGGCCCCGGTTGTCGCCAGCTTCGCGTCTGCCGGCGGCTATCGACGTGGCCTGGTCTTGCCCCGAAAAGGTGGTGTGAGTTCCGGAAAGTCTGGCAGCCCGATTCCGGAAAGTCTGGCGTCCTGAAGCCGGGCGCGCGCCCGGCAACGACTTCACGCTCTTCGCCGGTGTCGACTGGGCAACCGAAGAACACGAGGTGCATGCGATGGATCCGGGCAGTGCTTCGTGCGCTTGTGCTCGTGGGCGGGCACCTGGACCGTCTCTGCCTGCGCCCGACGGCAGACGCGATCGCAATCGCCTTCGAGTGGACATCAGGACCGAGGAAACGAGTAGGCCTGGACATGGAGCGGCTCCTCATGTGGCTCTGCGGTTTGCTGAGAACAACAGGACCGTAATCCACGGCCTTGGGGAGACCGCTCCATCCATTCTGTCTATGGTCGGGGGACGGAGGCCGGATCGGAGGTGTGATGGGGATGTGGGAACTCATCGTCGGCGTTGCGTCGTCGATGCGACACGGCATCATCGTCGCCCCACCCCATGAGCGAAACCGCGGACATCGTGGTGGTCGGCGGCGGCATCATCGGTTGCTCGGTCGTCTACCACCTGGCCCAGTTGTTCGAGCCGTCGGTGCGCATCGTGCTCTGCGACCGTGGCCCGATTGCCGGTGCAACGTCCGGGTCGTGCATGGGCCACCTGATGGTCACGCCCGACGACCCGCAGGCCTATGCGTTGACGCGGACCAGCGTCGATCTGTGGCGGGAACTGCACGACCGGGTCGCGGGCTTCGACTACAACCCGACCGGCGCGCTCTACCTGGCCGACGACGAGGCCGACGTCGAGCTGTTCGACGTGCTGCGCCAGCAGTTCGTCGACCGCGGCGACAGTGCCGACCTGCTCGACCCAAAGCAACTGCGCGAACTCGAGCCGGGCCTCGCCGAGGATCTGCCGGGGGCGTTGTTCTACCCGGGGGATGGCGTGGTGCTTCCGATGCTCGCATGCGGCGCGATGCTGCGCGGCGCCCGGCAGCGCAATCCGAACGTCATCGTGCGGCCGCACTGCGCGGTGACCGGTTTCGAACGCGATGGCGATCGGATCGCCTCGGTGGTCACCGAACGCGGTTCGATCGCGACCACTACCGTCGTCAACACCTGCGGGGTGTGGGCGCCGATGCTCGCCGAACTGCTCGGCGTGCAGCGGCTGCCGATCCACCCGCGCGCCGGCAACCTCGCGATAACGGGTCACCACGTGTCGCCGATCCGCACCCAGTTGCTCGAAGTCGGCTACGTGCGTTTCGCACACGCCCGCACCGAAGTGGACCCGACTGGAGCCAGCGGCGATCCCGGCGGCCATGCCGTGAACATGCAGCCGCAGACGAACGGCGGCTGCCTGATCGGCAGCACACGCCAATTCTGCGGCATGCAGAAGCAGGTGAATCGCGAACTGCTGTGGCGTTCCCTGGCGCGAGCGGAGCGCTATGCCCCCGGGATTGCCGTCGCGCCGATCGTGCGTACATGGGTCGGGTTGCGCCCCTACTCGGAGGACAATCGCCCGTTGATCGGACCCTGGCCAGACATTCCGGGTTTGTGGATCGCGGCTGGACACGAGGGCCTCGGCATTTCGATGGCTCCGGTGACCGGCCTGTTGTTGGCGCAACAACTGGCCGGTGAGGCCCCGACCGTCGATGTGACTCCGTATCTGCCCGGGAGGTTTGCCAGGTGAGCGGTCGTATCCGGTTGGACGGCGAGCGCAAGCGCGTCGAGTTCACGTTCGAAGGCGAACGAGTGTCGGCCTGGGCCGGCGACTCGATCGCCATGGCGCTGTGGGCGCACGGCCGTGAAGTGCTGCGGCGCAGCAGCCGACTCGGAACCCCGCGCGGAGTGCTGTGCAACATGGGTATCTGCTACGAGTGCCTGGTCACGGTCGACGGCGTGAGCGTGCGTTCGTGCACGACGCTCGTGGAAGACGGCATGACCGTGTGCCGAGGAGGTGTCCGTGGATGATGGGGCTGTGGATGATGGGGTTGTGGGCGGTGCGTCTGTGGGTGAAGCACCGGTGAACGATGCACCGCGGGGCGAGGTGTCCTCGGCCGACGTCATCGAAGCCGACGTCGGCGTCGTCGGTGCCGGCCCCGGCGGCATGGCCGCTGCGCACCGCCTTGCCGCCGGTGGGTGCCGGGCCGTCGTGCTCGACGAAGGTGCTCGTCCCGGTGGCCAGATCTTCCGCCAACTGCCGACAGGTTCGCGTGCGTCGTTGCCGGAGCCACCGAGCCACGATCGCGGCCACGACCTACTGCAGGCTTTCGAGCGGTCGTCCGTCGAGATCCACAGCGGCTGCACGGTCTGGGATGCGAGCCCAGGCCGACTGTGGTTCGAACACCGCGGCCGCTCGCGCCTGCTGCGCTGTCGTCACATTGTGCTGGCACCCGGTGCCTACGACCGCTGCATTCCGTTCCCCGGATGGACCTTGCCGGGCGTCGTCACTGCGGGGGCGTTGCAGGTGATGGTGCGCGGTTTCGGCGTTGTGCCGGGACGACGTGCGCTGGTGGTCGGCTCGGGCCCGCTGCTGTTGCCGACGGTGACGTCGCTGCTCGCCGCGGGCGTCGAGGTCGTTGCCGCCCTCGAAGCCAGTTCCCGGTGGCGGGCGCTGCGGGCCCTGCCCGGCGTCGCCTTCCACCGCGCTCGCCGGCGCGAAGCCACCTGGTACCTGAAGCAGTTGTGGCGCGCCGGCGTCAAACTGCAGTGGGGCCGCACCGTGTTCGCCTGCGAAGGTGATGGCCGCGTGCAGCGCGCCATCGTCGGCCGCGTCGATCGCGAAGGCCGCCCAATTCGCGGCAGTGAACATGCCCTCGACGTCGATGTCGTCGGCGCCGGCTTTGGACTGGTCCCGTCGATCGAGCTCGCCTTGCGCCTCGGCTGCGCGACCCGCTACGACGCCGCTCGTGGCGGGCACGTCGTGCAGGTCGGCGCCGGTCAAGCGACCGATGTCGATGGCGTATGGGCGGTAGGCGAAGTCTGTGGCATCGGCGGCGCAGAAGTCGCGATCGCCGAAGGTGAACTCGCCGCCGAGCACATCCTGGCCGTGCGCGGCGGTGCCGCCGTCGAACCGAGCACCCGCACCCGCGCCCGAGAGGAACGCCGCGCCGCCGACGCGATGCTGCGCGCGTTCGCCCCCTTGCCTGGTCTCGCCGAACTCGCGCGGCCGGACACCATCGTCTGCCGCTGCGAAGACGTCACCCGCTTGACCGCACAGCAGGCCGCCGAACTGCACGGCGACACCCTGCGCGCGATCAAACTCGGTTGCCGTGCTGGTATGGGACCGTGCCAAGCACGGATTTGCGGCCCGTCGCTGCAAGCGATGGCGACTGGGGATGGGAGACGGGAGATGGATCGCCCGGTGGTGCAGGTGCCGGTGAAGCCAGTGCGCAGCGAAACCATCCGCAGGGCCCCCAGGGGCAACTGATCCCCTGCCTGTTGGCGACTTCGGAAAACCGTGCCACCGCTGAGCGGCGCGGGACACCAGTAGGACGGCCCCCCGTCCTACCTGGTGTTCTGCGTGCACTTTCTTCCACCCCGCTGCCCCGATCC
>DRKG01000377.1 GCA_011051855.1 bacterium
GATCACCGAGAACAGCGTCACGTTGGCGATCAAGGTCGACACGGTCTCGATGCGTTCGCGCGGCATGTTGGCGAACAGTGCGATCAGGCCGGCGACGCACAGGCCGAGGCCGCCGAGCCATGCGAGCACGACCCGATCGAACAGGTTGATGCGCTGCACCAGCGCGACCGCGAGCAGGCCGACCAGCGTCGAGAAGAACGTGGTCAAGAGGATCGGCAAGAACACGTCGGCCGGGTTCGCTGCTCCCATTTGCGCGCGGTAGACCAGAATGCTCACCGGGATCAGCGTCAGTCCCGACGTGTTGAGCACCAGAAACATGATCTGCGCGTTCGACGCGGTCTCGCGCTCGGGATTGAGTTCCTGCAGTTGCTGCATCGCCTTCAGGCCGAACGGCGTGGCGGCGTTGTCGAGCCCGAGCATGTTGGCCGAGAAGTTCAGGATCATCGACCCGAACACCGGGTGGTCGCGCGGGATCTCCGGAAACAGCCGGTGGAAGAACGGCCGCACGATGCGCGCCAGGAAGTCGACCACGCCGCTTTGCTCGCCGATCTTCATGATGCCGAGCCACAGCGTCAGCACGCCCGCCAGGCCCAGGCAGATGTCGAAGGCGGTCTTCGCCATGGCGAAGGTCGCGTCGATCATGGCGGTGAACACTTCCGTGTCGCCGAATGCGACCAGCCGCACCATTCCGACCACGAACGCGATCAATAAGAAGCCGACCCAGATGACGTTCAGCACCATGGTGGGCTCACAGGTCGGTGCGCTGCAGTAGGTCGAGGAACACCGGTGAGAGCTTGCGCAGGTGCTGCTCGAGCGGTGCCACCGGCAACTCGTAGGTAATCACGTGGCGCTCGTGCTCGGGAGCCCACGAGCCGAACGAGCCCGGTGTGTCGTAGCCGACGGTATCGACGAGCGGCAGCTCGGAGCGTTCCGCCAGCCAGCGGCCGAGTCCGCTCGCCTGCGGATCCTCGACGCAGGCGAGCGGCGCGTGCACCGCGACGATCGTGCGCGGCTGCAGTTCTCCGACGAGTCGCAGCAGCGCCTGGGTCTCGGGTTCGCTCGCGGCTCGCTCGCCGGTCGACAGCGCGATGTCACGCGGATCTTCGGAGAACACCCGATGGCACACCTGCTCGGGGCTCCAGTTGCGCGCCGGCCAGTTGCGGTTGAGGTCGACGCCCGCGGCGTTGGCGCGGGTGCCGCGCGCCAGGCCGTCGGGGTTCGCCGCCAACACGACCGCGCAGTGGGGCGACGGTTCGGCGAGATGGCGCAACGCCCACGACAGGGTGATCGTCGATTCGGGTTCGTCACCGTGGATGCCGGCGAACACCAGGACACGACATTCGCCGGCCGGCCGGAACACTTCGAGCGGCGCACCGAGGCGGCTCTCACCGTAGGTCTGCGCAGGCAGCGCGTGGGTGCCGCGGCGGGCGCGTGGGCGTAGGGTCATGTCCGTAAGCTACCGCGTGCGCGGCATGACACCGAGTCCGGGCAGTTCGTTTGGCAGCACGCGGCCGTCGGCGAACGGCATCGGCTCGAACGGGTCGTTCTGCACCAGGAGGGCACCGTCGAGATCGACCACGTCGGCGAGGCTGGCCAGTTGTGCTGCGGCCGCGATGCCGCACGAGGTCTCGGTCATGCAGCCGAGCATGACCCGGAGGCCGAGCGCGCGTGCGGTCACCAACATCGCGTGGGCTTCGCGCAGGCCCGTGCACTTCATCAGCTTGACGTTGACGCCGTCGTAGACACCGGCGGCCGCTGCGACGTCGGCGAGCCGCTGCACGGCCTCGTCGGCGAAGATCGGCAATGGGCTCCGCTTGCGCAGCCAGGCGGTCCCCTCGCGGTCGTCCCTGGGCATCGGCTGCTCGACCAGCTCGATGCCGCGGTCGGCGAGCCAGCGCAGTTCGGCGAGGGCTGCTTCGCGGTCACGCCAACCCTGGTTGACGTCGACGCGCAGCGCCACGTCGGTGGCGCGGCGGATCGCGGTGATGGCGTCGCGGTCGTGCTCGCCGCCGAGCTTGATCTTCAGGGCCCGGAAGGTGCGGGCGGCGTCGGCGGCGCGTTCGGCCAGTTGGTCGGGGTCGTCGATTCCGAGCGTGAACGAGGTCGCCGGCGTGGCATCTCGATCGAGCCCGAGCACGCGCCAGTGCGGTTGGCCGAGCCGCTGGCCGAGCCAATCGTGCAGCGCGATGTCGAATGCGGCCTTTGCCGCGGTGTTGCCCGGTGCGAGTGTATCGACGGTCGCCAGTGCGCGCGCGACTGCGAACGGGTCGTCGAGCACCGACAGATCGATCGCCGTCAGGAACGCCCGCGCGGTGTCCTGGGTCTCGCCCAGATACGGCGGCATCGCGGCTTCGCCGCGGCCGACGATGCCGTCGCGTTCGAGTTCCACCAGCAGCGTCGGCGTGGTCGTGCGCGAGCTGTGCGCCAACGTGAAGCGGTGCTTCAGTTCGAGTGTGTACGGACGGCAGCGCAGAGTGAAGGTCATCGCACGCTCGGCTCGAGCAAGGTCAGGTGGACGGAGTTCTCAGTCGCGACGAGTCGCGCCCGGCCGCCGAACGGCAGCGTCCACGCGCCGGGTCGGTGCCCGAACGGCAGGCCGCAGGCGACCGGGATGTCGAGATCCGCGAGGCGTTCCGCGAGCACCTGCTGCATCGGAGCATGTGCACTGGCGAGTTCGGTGCCATCGACGTGGAAGTCGCCGAGCAGGATGCCGGCCGCGCGCGTGAACCAGCCGCACTGACGAAGCTGCGTCAGCATGCGGTCGACGCGGTAGGGGGCTTCGCCGATGTCTTCGAGGAACAACAGGGCGCCGTCGATCGGTGGGCTCCACGGCGTGCCGATCAGGCTTTGCAATACCGCGAGGTTGCCGCCGACCAGGGGGCCGGTGGCATCGCCGGCCACGAGCGCAAGGGCGTCGCGTCGCGGTGGCAGTTCGACGCTGCCGCCTGCCTCGGTCAGCAATCGGTGCTGCAGCCGCCAACCGTCCTGGCCGGGGTCCATCGCCGCGACCGTTGCGACCATCGGGCCGTGGAATCCGACCAGGTGCGCGCCCACCGCGGCGCCGCACAGAAGTGCGGTGACGTCGCTGTAACCGACGATCGGTTTGGGATCGGCGGTGAGCGGTCGCCAGTCGAGGGCGTCGAGCAGGCGTGTGGTCCCGTAGCCGCCGCGGCCGCAGAACACCGCCCGGAACCGCGGCTCCGCGAGCGCGCGCTGCAGCGCCGCCAGCCGCGCGTCGTCGGTGGCGGCGAGCGGGCTCCCCTCGGGCCAGTCGAGCCGGTGGTGTTCGGCGCCGTCGGGAAGGACCGTCGGCCGCAGTCCCCACGCGCGCAGTCGCGCCATTCCGTGCGCGAACGCGCCTTGGTCGCGGATGCCGCCTGCCGGCAGGACCACGGCGACCTCGTCGCCGGCGCGGAGCGCCTTGCCCAACTGCCACTGCATGGATTGCGACTCTCGCCCAGGCGAACTCGCGATGCAACGCACATACGATGGCGGCGATGAAGTGCACCACCTTGTCGCTCGTCGCCCTGTTGTGTGCCGGTTGCGCGTCGTCCCCTGCGAGCGGCCTTGCGCGTTTGCTGCCGGTCGGCGACGGTCCGGCGCAGGTGTCCGCCCTGGTCGTCGACCTCGACACCGGCGAGGTGCTGTTCGCGCGCGAGCCGCGACGGCTGTTCCGGCCGGCGTCGACGATGAAGCTGCTCACGACCGCGGCGGTGTGCCGGCGGGATCTCGCCGGGAACCTCACGACCAGGTTGGTGGCCGACGCCGTTCCGCGTGGGCACGTGCGCCTGGTCGGTGGCTGTGATCCGATGCTGAGCAGCGACGATCTGCGGGCGATGGCGGCCGAACTGCACCGGGCCGGATTGCGACACGCGCACGGCCCGATTGTCGTCGAGGATCCGTTGCTCGGCGAACCGCGCTTCGGTGCCGGCTGGATGTGGGACGACGAACCGTCGCCGTTCCAGCCGCCGACGTCGGGGATCACGGTCGATGCGGCCTGCGTCACGGTCGAACTGCGCGCCGCCGATGGCGAGCCGGAGGTCAGGGTGCTGCCCGTCGCGGGCGAACTCGAAGTCGCCTACACGCCCGTCGAGGGTGCGTTCTCGGTGCGCCGCGGACGGTATCGCCGCCCGAACCGCGTGGTCGCCACGGGCAGCCTCGCCGACGGCAAGACCACCGCGCGCGAACGGATCACGGTGCCGGACCCCGCGCGCCATGCCGGTTACGTGCTCGTCGAGGCACTGCGTGCCGCCGGGGTGACGGTCGACGATCGGGTTTCGGTCGAAGTGGTCGGGCCGGGTCGTGGCCGGGCCGCGGGGGTTGCCGCCGAGTCTGTTCGGGTGCGACCGCTCGCGGAGGTGGTGACGTTCACCAACAAGGTCAGCGACAACCTCGGCGCCGAGCATCTGCAGCGGCACGTCGGGCGCGCGGCGGTATGCGCGGATCTGCAGGAGCTGGGTGTCGGCGAACGCGGCTACCGCATCGCCGATGGTTCGGGCGTCTCCCACTACAACCTGCTCAGCGCCGACATCCTGGTGCGCGAGCTGGTGGCCATGCACCGTCTCGGCGGGCGGGCGTTCGAGGTGTTCCGCGGCAGCCTGCCGGTCGCGGGTGTCGACGGCACGCTCCGTTCGCGCATGCGAGGCACCGCTGCCGAAGGGCGGGTTTTCGCCAAGACCGGGACGATCTCGGCGGTCAGCAACCTCGCGGGCTATGTCGACACGCTGAGCGGCCGGCGGCTGGCGTTCGCGATCCTGTGCCAGCACTTCGTCGGCTCGGCGCGGCGGTGGCGCGATCTGCAGGATCGCTTCTGTGCAGAACTGGCTACTTGGTAGCCAAGAACGAAAACGGCGGGTGGA
>DRKG01000378.1 GCA_011051855.1 bacterium
CGGCAACGGCGGTCGGGCGTTGTGCGTGCACAGCTATGCCCCCCGCAGTCTGCAGGTCGATGTCGACGAGAACGTTGCGGCCAGTTTGCGCGCGGCCTACGCGCCGGATCGCGTCGCCACTTGGCCGCTGCGGCACGAGGTCGACCTGATCACGAGCGATGCGGACGGGCGGGACCTGTGCGACGAGGGGCTCGCGGCTCGTGCGGAAGGCGGATTTCGCACCGCTGGGTTCCAGGTCGCGCGCAACGGCACCTACCACCTGCATCCGGCGACACTGGCCTACGAGTTCGCCGTGCGATTCCCCGGCACGACACTGTGTTTCGAAGTGCGGCGCGACCTGCTGGTGCACGAGTTCGTGCCGTTCGTCGAGCTGATCCCCGAGCCGGGCAAGGTTGCGCGCGCGGCGGCGCCATTGGTTGCGGCGTTGGTGGGCGGTGCGTGAGACCTGGTGACGATCAGGTGCGTCGCGCCGCTGCCGGCGGCGACGTCGTCGGCTCGGGGGCGTTCCTCGGTGTAGGTGCATGCCCGGCGTGGCGCAGAGGCCACGGACGTTGCGCCCCGGCCGGGTGCACGGCTATCCTGCTCGCCCCCATGACCGAGCCCAACAAGGTGCTTGCGACGTTCCGGGTGAACGGCGAGCCGATCGAGGTGGCGTTCGCGCCGCACAAGACCCTGCTGGAGGTGCTCCGCGAGGAGATGACCCTTACGGGCACCAAACACGGCTGCGAGCTCGGCGAGTGCGGGGCCTGCACCGTGCAGATCGACGGCACGCCGGTGCTGAGTTGCCTCGTGCTGGCGGTCGACGCGGTCGGCAAGGACGTGCGCACCGTCGAAGGACTTGCGGGCGGCGCCGATCTCTCGCCGCTGCAGGACTGCATGGCTGATCTCGGTGGTGCGCAGTGTGGCTACTGCACGCCCGGCGTGCTGATGGCCGCGGATGCGCTGTTGCGGGAAAACCGCAACCCGACGCGCGATGAGATCAAGGAGGCGCTCGCCGGCAACCTGTGCCGCTGCACGGGTTACCTGAAGATCTTCGAGGCGATCGAATTGGCCGCCGCCCGTATGCGCGGCGAGGACGCTCAGCCGAGCAAGGAGTCGATCTATGGTGCTTGATGATCCGGGTGCGACGCCGGCTGCGGGCGGGGACGCGCCCTGGCAGCACGACAAGAAGAAGGAAGACCTCGAGCACATCGGCAAACCGATCCGCAAGCACGATGCGCGCAGCAAGGTCAGTGGCCTGACGAAGTTCGCCGATGACCTCGCGCTGCCGCGCATGCTGCACATGAAGCTCTTGCGCTCGACCAAGGCACACGCGGAGATCGTGCACATCGATACGACCGAGGCGGAAGCCCTCGACGGCGTCAAGGGTGTGTTGACGGGCAAGGACATGCCGATTCCGTTCGGCATCCTGCCGGTCAGCCAGGATGAGCACGCGCTGTGTCCCGACAAGGTGCGTTTCGTCGGTGACCCCGTGGTCGCGATCGCCGCGACCGAAGAAGAGGTCGCCTGGCAGGCCTGCCGCTTGGTCGACATCGAGTATCGCGACCTACAGACGATCGCTTCGGTGAAGGAGGCGGCGGCCACTCCGGAGCCGCGGCTGCACGATTACGGTGTGCGGGGCAACATCCATCGGCTCGAAAACCTCGAGTTCGGCGACCTCGACGACGGCTTCGCGCGCGCCGAGCATGTTCGCGAAGACACGTTCTGGTTCGAGGGCAATACGCATCTGCCGATGGAGCAGCACGCGACGCTCGCGCACTTCGACAAGGACGGCAAGCTGACCGTCTGGTCTTCGACGCAGACGCCGCACTACCTGCATCGGGCCCTCGCGCGCGTGCTGGCGCCGCTGCCGGCGCACAAGATCCGCGTGATCGCGGTGCAGAACGGCGGCGGCTTCGGCGGCAAGTCCGATCCGTTCAACCACGAGATCTGCGCGGCGAAGATGTCGATGTTGACCGGGCGTCCGGTCAAGATCGCGCTGACCCGCGAAGAGGTGTTCTGGTGCCATCGAGGCCGCCATCCGGTGTTGATGCGCAGCCGCATCGGAGTCACCAAGACCGGCCGGATCACCGCGCTCGACTTCAAGAGCTTCCTCGACGGTGGCGCCTACGGCAGCTACGGCACGGCGAGCACGTTCTATACGGGTGCGCTGCAGACCGTCACCTACGCGGTCGAGAACTACCACTTTCAGGGCGCGCGGTTCTTCACCAACAAGGCGCCGTGCGGGCCCAAGCGCGGTCACGGCACTCCGCAGCCGCGGTTCGCCCTCGAAGTGCAGCTCGACAAGGTCGCCTGCGATCTCGGCCTGGACCCGGCGCAGATGCGGCTCGACAACCTGGCCGAACGCGATTCGCTGACGGCGAACTTCCTGCGCATCGGTTCGATGGGCCTCGGCCAGTGCATCGAGAAGGTCGTCGAGGGCTCCGGCTGGAAGGAACGTCGCGGCAAGCGCGAGGTGCTGCCGAACGGTCGCGTGCGCGGTCTCGGCCTCGCCTGCTCGAGTTATCTGTCGGGTGCTGGGCTGCCGATCTATTGGAACGGCATGCCGCACTCCGGCGTGCAACTGCAACTGGATCGTTCCGGGCTGTGCACGTTGTTCTGCGGCAGCACCGACATCGGCCAGGGCAGCGACAGCGTGCTCGGGTGGATCGTCGGCGAGGTGCTGGGCATCGATCCGCTGGACATCAAGATCGTCACCGCCGACACCGATCTGACCCCGGTCGACCTCGGTTCCTACAGTTCGCGCGTGACGGTGATGACCGGCAATGCGGCCATGCAAGCGGCGGAGCGGGCGCGCGAGATCCTGGCCAAGGGCGTGTCGCAGTTCCTCGCCAAGAAGAAGGACGTGCAGGTGCCGCCGGGGCGGCTGGTGTTCTCGGGTGGTCGCGTGTTCGACGCGCAGGATCCCGACATCGGCGTGAGCTTCCGCGAGGCGATCGGCGTCACCGAGGCGATCTCCGGCACGATCGGCACCGTCGGCAGCTACACGCCGCCGAAGACGGCCGCGCGCTTCCGCGGCGGCGGCGTCGGGCCGAGCCCGAGCTACAGCTATTCGGCCGCGGTCGTCGAGGTCGAGGTGGATCCCGAGACCGGCATCTACTCGGTGCCGAAGGTGTGGATGGCGCACGACATCGGCCGCGCACTCAACGCCGCCGTCGCGATGGGCCAGATCGAGGGGTCGATCTACATGGGCCTCGGCGAGGCGATGATGGAGGAGATGGCCTACCGCGATCGTTCGCACAAGGGCCATCGCGTGTTCCTGCACAAGATCCCTTCGATGCTCGAATACAAGAGCCCGAGCGCGCTCGAAATGCCGGAGTGCACGACCTACGTCATCGAGGACCCCGACAAGAACGGTCCGTTCGGGGCCAAGGAGGTCGGGCAGGGGCCGTTGTTGCCGATGATGCCGGCGGTCGCCAATGCCATCTACGATGCCGTCGGCGTGCGCGTCGACGAGAATCCGGTCTCGTTCGAGAAGGTGTTTGCGGCCCTGCAGGCGCAGAAGGAAGGCAAGCAAGGGCGCTTCGGCCCCGCCAACGACGACAGCGGTGTGCCCGACGTCGACTTCGGCGAGCCGCTGCGGATCAAGACGCCGTGGCAGGGCGGTGACGGCACCGCGTCGAACGACCCGCAGCGCACCAAGAAGGCCGCGAAGTAGGAGAGACCCAGATGCTGCGACTTCCCACGTTCTCCTACCACACGCCCCGCACCGCCGGCGATGCCGTGCGCATCAAGAAGGAACACGGCCGCGATGCGATGTACGTCGCCGGCGGGACGGACCTCTATCCCAACATGAAGCGGCGTCACCAGACGCCGGCGCAGGTGATCTCGCTGCGTGACGTGCCCGAGCTGCACTGCCTGGAAGTGCTCGGAGACGGTCGCTTGCAGATCGGCGCGATGGTCACGCTGACCACACTCGAACACTATCCGCACTTGCAGGCGCACTACCCGGCGCTGCAGCGCGCGATTCGCGAGATCTCGACGCCGCTGTTGCGCAACATGGGCACGATCGGCGGCAACCTGCTGCTGGATACGCGCTGCACCTACTACGACCAGAGCTACGAGTGGCGCGAGTCGATCGACTTCTGCATGAAGAAGGACGGCGCGATCTGCTGGGTTGCGCCGGGCAGTCCGCGCTGCTGGGCCGTGCAGTCGAGCGATACGGTGCCGGTGGTCTGTGCGCTGGCGGCCGAGATCGAGCTCGCCGACGAGAACGGCACGCGCACGATCGCCGCCGACGATCTCTACCAGGACGACGGCATTCAGTATCTGACCAAGAGGCCCGAAGAACTGCTGACCAGGATCACGCTGCCGGCACCCGGGGCCTGGCGCGCCAGCTACTTGAAGCTGCGTCGCCGCGACACCTACGACTTCCCCGTGCTCGGAGTCGGCGCGTGCCTGTGGTACGGCGACGACGGCAAGGTGGAGAAGGCAAACGTGCGCCTCGGTGGCGCCGGCTCCTACGCGATCCCGGCGACCGCGACCGAGCAGATGCTGGTCGGCAACGAGCTGACCGACGAGCTGATCGCCGATGCCGCCAACGCCGCCCTGAAGCCGGCACGCACGATGGACAACACCGACCTCGACGTCTACTGGCGCCGCAAGGTGGCCCCGATCTACGTCGCCCGCGCGCTGCGCGCCTGTCGTCGTTAGCAAGCGATGGCTGGACCGC
>DRKG01000379.1 GCA_011051855.1 bacterium
GCGGCGGCGAAGCCGTGTGCGATCGAGGTCAGTGTCGCATGCCAGGGCAGGTGTTCGGCGCTCTCGACGTGGTGGTAGGTGCCGGGCACGACCCGCTTGCGGGCGTTGACCGCGTTCTTCCAGGACGCGATCGCCTCTGGGGTCGGAGGGTCGCCGGTCTCGATCCAGCGTTCCAGCAGAGCTCCCACGTGCGCCTCGATGTGCGTGCCCGGATGCCAGGGCTCACCCTCCTGAACCGGGCCCAGTTCCCAGTTCTTGACCGTGTTCTCGTCGACGACGAACAGCGCCGCGAGCTGGCGTTCCGACAGGCCGCGCTGCTTGCGGGCGGCCGCCAGCCGCTCGCGCAGCGGCGGCTTGCCGGCGATCTCCTGGTAGGGGGCTCCCGCCGATGGTTGCGGCTCGGTGGCGAACTCGCCCTTCGGCAGCACGTACGTCAGGAGTTGCCCGACGACGACCATCGCGAAGATCAGGACGAGCGAATGCGGGAAGCGGCTCGGCTTGTTCACGGCGCAATCATGGCGCGGTTTCCGCGCCGTTGCGACGGTTTGCCGCGTGAGCCGATCTGCCGGAGTCGCTACACTTCCACGGCTTGGAACCCCACTGCACGCCGCCGACCGGATCCCAAGTGCTCGCGCCTTTTCTGTTGGAACGCCGCCTTCTGCCCAAGGTCTGGGGCGGCAGGGCGCTGGAGTCGAAACTCGGCATCCCGCTGCCGGCGGGTGCCGAGCCGATCGGCGAGGCTTGGGAGCTGTTCGATCGCCCCGACGGGTCGAGCCGGCTGCGCGGCAGCGACGGCACGCTCTCGGATCTGGTGCGCTCCCACCCGGAGGAACTGGTCGGAGCGGGGGTGCCGCTCGGCCACGGCGGCACGTTCCCGTTGCTGTTGAAGTTCCTCGACGCCCACCAGGGCCTGTCGCTGCAGGTGCATCCCGACGATCGGCAGGCGAGCGGCGACATGGGCAAGGACGAGTGTTGCCTGATCCTGCACGCCGCTGACGACGCGCGTATCGTGCACGGCGTCAAGCCCGGCGTGACGAAGGAGCAACTGCTCGCCAGCTGGCAGACGCCGGCGGTCGAGGACCTGCTCTACTCGTTCCGCCCGAAAGTCGGGGATTTGGTGCACATCCGCCCGGGCACGCCGCACGGCATCGGCCCGGGCGTGGTCGCGTTCGAGGTTCAGGAGAACAGCGATCTGACCTACCGCTTCTACGATCGAGGCCGCGATCGCGACCTGCATGCCGACGAGGCGTCGCGCGTGCTGGAGGTGGAAGCGCACGAGGCGCCGCCGGTCATGCGTTCGACCTCGCTCGCCGACGGCGGCGAACTGTTGCTCGCGACCGAGCACTTCGTGGTCCGGCGTTACCAACTCGCCCGCGCCTTCGAATTGCCCACCGAAGCGGCCTACCTGACGATCACTGTGCTGGGCGGTTCGGCGCGGGTGCGCTGGGACGAGCGCGGAGTGCGCGGCGATCTGACCGTCGGCCGCAGCGATACCGTGTTGGTGCCGGCGAGCCTGGCGCGGGTGCTCGTCGAACCGCAAGGTGACGTCGATGTCGTCGTCTGCGGGCCGGGGGCACGCTGATGGCCAGGCGTCACGAAGATCGCAAACCGGGGCAGCGGTTCGCGCGCGGCGGCAGCGCCGCCCGGAAGCGCAGTGCCACCAAGAAGAAGACCGCCGGCAAGAAGCCGGCGCGCCGGCAGCCGCAGCGGGGCAGCAAGCGGCGCCAGGAAGGACTCGTCGTCAAGCCGAGCAGCGTGCTCGGCAAGCAGTCGTCGACACGCTCGGATGGCAAGGTCCGCCTCAACCACTTTCTCGCCAAGGCGGGCGTCTGTTCGCGCCGCAACGCCGACGAACTGATTGCGAGCGGTCGCGTCGAGGTCAACGGCGAGCTGGTGACCGAGCTCGGGGTGCGCGTCGATCCGGCGAGTGACGACGTGCGCTTCGATGGCTCGCGATTGCAGCCCGAGAAGGCCGTGCACGTGCTGTTCAACAAGCCGAAGGGTGTCGTGTGCACCAACGCGCGCCACGAGCAGAAGAAGCGCGTCATCGACCTGTTGCCGACGATTCGGGGTCGCATCTTCACCGTCGGCCGCCTCGACATGGACAGCGAAGGGCTGATCCTGGTGACCAACGACGGCGCGTTCGCGCAGGAGATGACGCACCCGCGCTACGGCGTGCGTAAGCTCTACTCGGTGGTCGTGCGCGGCCGTCTCGAGGACGCGCAACTCGACAAGGCGCGCGGCGGCGTCTGGCTGAGCGAGGGACCGACCGGCGGCATGGAGCTGAAGATCGAGCGCCTGACCAAGGAGCGCACCTACCTGAAGGTGACGCTGCGCGAGGGCAAGAATCGCGAGATCCGGCGGGTGTTCGCCAAGCTCGGCCACCCGGTGATCTCGCTGAAGCGCGTGCGCATCGGCAACCTCAGCCTGCACGGGCTCAAGGCGGGCGGTTGGCGATTCCTGCAGGCGCACGAGGTCGCGCGGTTGCGCGAAACGGCGCGCGGTGAGGTCGACGACGTGGTGGAGACGAACCGTAGATGACGGACCTGAACTTCGAGATGTTGCCCGACGTCGAGGTGGTCGAACTCGACAACGGTTTCCGTGCGTTGCTGGTCGAACGTGGGCCACTGCCGGTGGTCGCGACGGTGTGTTGGTATCACGTCGGCTCGCGCGATGAACGCACCGGCGAAACCGGTCTCTCGCACTTCCTCGAACACATGATGTTCAAGGGCACCAGCAAGTACGCCAAGGGCGAGATCGATCTGCTGACGAGCAAGATGGGCGGCAGCAACAACGCCTACACCAACACCGACAGCACCGTCTACTACTTCTCGCTCGCCGCCGATCGCTGGGAGACCGCGCTCGAGATCGAAGCCAGTCGGATGCGCGGCTGCCTGCTCGACCCGGCCGAGTTCGAGAGCGAGAAGAACGTCGTGCTGGAAGAACTGGCGATGGGCGAGGACGAGCCGTGGCATCCGCTCTACCACCTCGCCGAGGCGACGCTCTACCAGGCACACCCGTATCACCACCCGGTGATCGGTTACCGCGAGGACCTCGAGCGGCTGACGGTGCAGCAGATGCGCAGCTACTACGAACGTCACTACGGGCCCAATCGCGCCTTCCTGACCGTGGTCGGCGCGATCGACCGCCGGCGTGCGCGGCGTCGCATCGAGCAGTTGTTCGGCAAGCTGCCCAGGGCCCAGGAGCGGGCGGTCGCGATCCGCGAGCCGGAGCCGCAGGGCGAGCGGCGCGCGGTGCTGCGCAGCCCGCACTCGGTCGTCCGGCTGTGCCTCGGGTTTCCGACCTGCCGCGTCGGCGAACGCGACGATTACGCGCTCGACCTGCTCGCACACGAACTCGGCAACAGCAAGAACAGTCGCCTCTATCGTCGCCTGGTGGTGGCCGACCGCACGGTGTCGGACGTCAGCGTGATGAACGAGACCCGCGAAGATCCCGGCGGGTTCTTCGTGCTCGCCGAGCTGCACCCGGGCGCGGATCCCGGCAAGGTCGAGCGGGCGATCCGCGAAGAGGTCGCGGCGCTGGTGCAGGAAGGCGTGGCCGCGCGAGACCTGAAGCGCATCCGCACCCAGATCCGCGCATCGTTCCTGTTCCAGAACGAAGCGGTGCTCGATCAGGCGATGAAGCTGGCGCGCTTCGAGGCCGCCACGCCCGATGGCTACCGCACGCTCGGTGACGTCCTGCCCACCTACGACGCGATCACCCGGCGCGAGTTGCGGGAGGTGGCGCGGCGTTACCTCGGCTTTGATCGCGCGGCGGTCGTCTGGGCGATGCCCGCCGAACCGGCGGCCAAGCCACGCCCGCAGAAACGGAGTTCGGACAAGGGCAGGCGGGCGCAGAAGGGGGGCACGAAGTGAGCAAGCTTCCCGTCCGTCTGACGATCGCCGAGCGGCAACTGAGCAGCGGCCTCACGCTGTTGGCGGTCGAGAATCCCGGCGCGCCGACCTTCGCCTGCGTGGTTTCGCTCGAGGTGCGCGCTGCCGACGAGGATCCGAAGCTGCCGGGGGTCTCCAATCTGGTCGGCGAGTGTCTCGACGAGGGCACCGAGCGCTACGACGCGCTCGCCCTGGCGGCTGCCGCCGAGGGAATCGGCGCGGTGCTCGAAGGCAACCATCGCGGCGGCGTGGTGATGTGTCCCGCGTCCGAGCAGAAGAAGGCCACTGATCTGCTGCGTCAGGTGGTGCTCCGGCCGAGCTTTCCCGCGCGCGAGGTGCGGCGGGTGAAGGATGAGGTGCTCACCGAGATCCTGGCTGAACGCGACGACCCGCGCACCGTCGCGGCGCGCCGGTTTCGCAAGCAGGTCTACGGCAAGCACCCCCTGGGGAGGCCGCCGCAGGGCACCGCCAAGTCGGTTGCGGCGATCAAACCGAAGCACCTGCGCGACTTCCACGACACCTGGTTTCGGCCGGCGGGCGGATACGTGGCCGCGGCCGGCCCGTTCTCGACCGAAGAGTTGCTCGACCGGCTCGAGCGCTCGTTCCGTTCGTTCCGCGGTGAGGCGCCCGAACACGTCGAACTGCCGACGATCAAGCTTCCCGACGCGACCACCGACGTGCACTTGCCGATGCCGCGTGAGCAGGTGCACGTGTTCCTCGGCCACGTCGGCATCCGCCGGACCGATCCGGACTTCTACCGCTTGTCGGTGATGGACCACATCCTCGGTTCGGGGCCGGGATTCACTTCGCGCTGCTCGCGCAAGCTGCGCGACGAGCAAGGTCTGTGCTACGCGGTCAGCGCCGGCATCACCGGCAGCGCCGGCGAACAGCCGGGTACGTTCACCGCCTACATCGGCACCTCGGCCGCCAATCGCGGCAAGGCGGTCGACGGTTTCCTGCACGAGATCCGGCGGATTCGCGAGGAACCGCCGGAGGCGACCGAGCTGCAGGACGTGAAGGACTACCTGACAGGCAGCTTCGTGTTCGCTCTCGAACGCAACAGCAACCTCGCGGCCTACGCGATCCGCGCGCGCCGCTTCGGACTCGGTTTCGACTTTCTCGAGCGCTACCCCGACATCATTCGTTCGATCACCGCCGAGCAGGTCCGCGAGGCGGCCGAGCGACATCTGCACCCGGACCGGCTGGCCATCGTCAGCGCCGGCGCGACCTGATCATGACCACCCCGACTCTCGCCGAAGTCCTCGACCTGTTGCACGAGATCGCGCCGCTCGAACTCGCGGCCGATTGGGACAACGTCGGGCTCTTGTTGCGGCCGCAGGAGGTGGCGCGGGTGGCGCGCTGCATGCTGACGATCGATCTGACCGAAGCGGTCGTCGACGAGGCGCGCGAGTTCGGCGCCGATCTGGTGGTCGCCTATCACCCGCCGATCTTCAAGCCGATCGCCCGGCTCGACGTCGCCGATGCGACCCAGCGCCGCATCCTGAAGGCGCTGCAGGCCGGGTTCGCGGTCTACTCGCCGCACACGGCGCTCGATGCCGCCGCCGGAGGGGTCGCCGATTGGATCGTCGAAGGCGCACTCGGCAGTGACGCGCCGACGTCGCTGCGAGCCTGCGGTGACGGTGAGTTCGGCCGCCTCGTCGAACTCGGCAAGCCGGTTGCCTGGCGCACCCTGCTGGAACGGCTCAAGCGACACTTCGGAGTGAAGGATCTGCAGGTCGCGCGGCCGGCGGGGCGGGCGGGCAAGGTGCGCACCGTCGCGGTCGCCGCTGGGGCTGGCGGCTCGATCGTGCGCGGCACGGGGGCGGACGTCTACGTGACCGGGGAGATGTCGCATCACGACGTGCTCGCGGCCGTCGCCGCCGGCACGTCGGTCGTGCTCGCCGGCCACAGCAACACCGAGCGCGGCTACCTGGTCGAGCTCGCGCGCGCCCTGTCGTCGGAGTTCGGCAAGGGGCTGTCGGTCCGGACGGCGCGCGCCGATCGCGACCCGCTGGCCCACGTATGACGTTGCCGTAGTCGTTTTCGCTGGTCGGCTCAATCATCGGTGCCATCGTGCCGATGGGGGAATGTCGGCTGCGTTCCCCCCTCGGAGAGGAGGGAGGCGCAGGCCCCTCGTTTACCCCAGGCAGACGATAGATGAGCAGACTCCCCCTTCTGCTGGCCACCGCGGCTGGCTTCGCATCGATCGCGAGCGCGCAGGAACCTTCGTTGAAGGAGCAGGTCGACGAGATCCTCGAGCGCCTCGACGAAATCGAGGACACCCAGGCCGAGACGGCCGAGAAGGTCGGCGGGCGCGCCGTCGTGCAGGCGTTCAACGCGGCCCAGCTCGACATCGGCGGCCACGTCAGCTCGCTGTTCACCCACATGGAGGGTGAGCGCGGCACCGACACCGGCCACGTCGTGAGCCTGATCGAGCTGTTCGTGAAGGCGAAGATCGACGACGAGTGGTCGCTGTTCGCGGCGCCCGGTTTCTACACCTTCAACGGGGCGCTGCTGGACAACCCGGCGACGCCGACGGTCGCCGGGGATCCGACGTTCACGGCCGATACCGCGGCCGTCGAGAACCTGTTCGTCTCGCGCATCTACGGCGAGTGGCGCCCGAGCGACCTGCTGCAGGTCCAGGCCGGTGTCGTCGGTTCGCCGCACGGCCCGAGCAACCGCGAGTACTTCATCCCATCGCGCAACATCGCGCAGGCCAATCTGCACAACCGTGTGTTCCTCGCCAACCAGCTCTACCCGCAGAACCTGCGCGGCGTGAAGAGCAGCGGCAAGTACATGATCGGCGATACCGACTGGATCGATTACGACGCCTACATCGGCGTCAGTGGGACCGCCGCCGGTGACAGTCTGGGAGGTGCCCGCCTCGGCTATACCTTTGGCGATTCCGGTCTGAGCATCGCGCTCAACTACGGCCGCGGCACGCGCACCGGCTCGGCGACTCCGTCGACCAACTTCCCGGCGCTGCAGTCGCCGTTCTTGTCGACGCGCAACATGACCCGCGACTACAGCTTCGGCGGTCTCGACGTCGACTGGCGGCAGGGCCCCTACGTCTTCAAGGGCGAAGCCTACTACAGCGGCGAGAAGAACATGCGCGACCAGAAGGCGTTCTCCGGCGAGTTCACCTACTTCGTCACGCCGGCCTGGGGGCTGACCTATCGCTACGACTACTACAGCGCCGGGTCCGACCTGAACGTGCTCTTGCCGACTCCGGCGGTGGTGCCGCTGGGGTTCTCGACCGAGCACGTCGTCGGCATCAGCTACAACCCGAGCCCGTCGGTTCGCCTGCGTCTCGACATCCACCACAACAACCTGCCGAACACGTCCGACACCGTCGACTACGTGAACGTCAGTTGGTCGTTGAGCTTCTGATGAACACCGCAACCAGGGAGAACACGATCATGACCCCGC
>DRKG01000380.1 GCA_011051855.1 bacterium
CCCACGTGACCGCCGTGCCCTCGAGCGAGGACAACAGCACGCGACGGAGGCCGTTGCCGATCGTGGTGCCGAAGCCCTTCTCGAAGGGTTCGACGCTGAAGCGGCCGTACTGCGGCGTGGCGGTCTCGCGTTCAAGACGGACCTGCGAAGGCAACTCGAAGTTACGCCCACGGATACGCATATCGTTTCTCTCTGGGTTCGAGCGGTAGCGAGCAGCACCCGGGGAGCGCTCGGCCTACCTGGAACAGGTCTACTTGGAACACAGCTCGACGATGAGCTGTTCGTTGATTTCGACGCTGACATCCTCGCGCTTGGGCAACTGGATGACGCGTCCCTTGAGATCGCCAGGGGTCGCCTCGAGCCAGGTCGGCAGCGGCCGGCCCTTGTTCATCTCGATGGCGTCGCCGGCCTTCTTGGAGATCTTCTCCTTGCCCTTGACGGCGATCTCGTCGCCGGCGCGGACCAGGTAGCTCGGGATATCCAGCCGGTGGCCGTTCACGTAGACGTGGCCGTGCGCCACCATCTGGCGGGCGTCGAACCGCGAGAACGCGAGCCCGAGGCTCAGCAGCACGTTGTCGAGCCGCCGCTCCATCAGGATCAGCAGGTTCTCACCGGTGTTGCCCTTCTGCCGGCGCGCGATGTTGAAGTAGTGCTGGAACTGACGCTCGAGCACGCCATAGATGCGCTTGCACTTCTGCTTCTCGCGCAACTGGGTGCCGTAGTCGGTGCCCTTCTTCGGGCGGACGTGCTGACCCGGCGGGTAGTTGCGCCGGTTGACCGCGCACTTCTCGGAGAAGCAGCGCTGTCCCTTGAGGAACAGTTTGACGCCCTCGCGACGGCAGAGCTTGCAGACGTTGGTGTCGTTACGTGCCATTACAGTGTGGCCCTTACAGTGTGGAAGCGGTGTGGTGGCGTGGAGTCAGACGCGACGACGCTTGCGCGGACGGCAACCGTTGTGAGGCAGCGGGGTGCAGTCCTCGATCGACTTGACGTCGATGCCGGAACTGGCGAGGGCCCGGATGGCCGACTCGCGGCCGGAGCCCGGGCCGCGAACGAGCACCTCCATCTCGTGCACGCCCATCTTCTTGCACTTCTCGGCGACCTTTTCGGCGGCGCGCTGGGCCGCGAACGGCGTGCTCTTGCGCGATCCCTTGTAGCCGATGGTGCCGGCGGAGTCCCAGGCGATCACCTGGCCGGCCGTGTCGACGATCGTGATGATGGTGTTGTTGAACGAGGCCTTCACGTGCGCGACGGCCTTGCCGACGTTCTTGCGGACCTTGGTCTTCTTCTTGTCGCTGCTCATCGGCGGTTACTTCCTCAGGATCTTCTTGTTGGCGACGGTCTTGCGCGGCCCCTTGCGGGTGCGGGCATTGCAGCGGGTGCGCTGGCCGTGCACCGGCAGGCCGCGGCGGTGACGCAAGCCGCGGTAGCAGTAGATCTCCTTCAGGCGCGAGATGTTCTGCATGTTGAGCCGCCGCAGCGCGCCCTCGACCGGGTAGTTGGCCTCAAGGTGCGCGGCGATGTTCGCGATTTCGTCATCCTTCAGGTCCTTCGCCCGCACGGACGGGTTGATCGCGAGTTCCTCCAGGCACTTCTTGGCCGTGTGGGCTCCCACGCCGTAGAGGTACTGCAGCGCAATGTCGATGCGCTTCTCGTTCGGGATGTCGACACCGAGGAGTCTTGGCATTGGATTACTTACCCTGGCGCTGCTTGTGACGCGGGTTCTCGCAGATGACGCGCACGATGCCGCGGCGCTTGACGACCTTGCACTTGTCGCAGATGCGACGGACGCTGGCTCTGACCTTCACGACGATTCTCGCTTTGCCTGGGGGGGGAACTCTGTCTGACGGGAATACGGATTCTTCGAGCCACCTACCGAGAGAGCAATTTGCAGATGCGCGCCTTGTGCGGGTCGAAGTGCGACACGTCGATGAGCACCTGGTCTCCGGGGAGCAGGCGCGAGCGCGCCATCCGCAGGTCCTTGGCGACGTGAGCCACCACCGTTCGGCCATCGTTCATCTGCAGGCGGAACATCCCGTTGGTCAGCGACTCGAGCACGGTGGCCCGCTCGCCGACTGGTTGTTCTCCGCCATCGGTCATTGCATCGCGTTCAGCAGCTCCTGGAAAACGACATCGGGCGATCGATTCGCATCGATCTCCCGCAAAACACCACGGTCCCCGTAGTACGCCAGCAGAGGCGCCGTCTGGGACCGATACACTTCGAGGCGCTTGCCGATCGCCTCCGGGCGATCGTCAGAGCGTTGGGTCAGTTCACCGCCGCACTTGTCGCAGACGCCGTCCTGCTTCGTCGGGTTGTGCTCGATGTGCCAGATGGCACCACACTTCGAGCATGTGCGACGACCGGTGAGACGCCCCATCAGGACGTCTTCCGGGACGGCGAACGAGATCACGTGCGTCAGGGCGTCGGCGCCGGTCAGGCTCTGATCAAGCGCCTCCGCCTGGGGGAGTGTACGGGGAAAGCCGTCCAGGATCCAGGCCGAGGAGCCATCGGCGGCCTTGCAGTCGGGCCTCTCCACCCGGGCCTTGACCATGTCGATGATCAACTGGTCCGGGACGAGCTTGCCGGCGTCCATGTAGGTCTTGGCCTCGGCGCCGAGCGCGCTGCCGGAGCGCACCTCCTCGCGCAGCATGTCACCGGTCGAGATGTGCGCGATCCCGGCCTCGGCGGCCACCCGCTTGGCCTGCGTGCCCTTGCCGGCGCCGGGGGCGCCGAGGAACACGCATCGGGTTCGCAGTTGCAGGGTCATGGCTGGCTCGGAGTCGGGGGCGGGGTCGGAGGACGGGGTCGGAAGAATCGGGGGATCTGGGCAGGAAGGCCTAGGTGGTCGATCGCCGGCCCCAACCGCTGGCGGTTCCGCCGGCCCCACCACTGGCGTCGGTCATCGCGCCCTCGTAGTTGCGCATCACCAGCAGCGCCTGGATCTTCTCGACCATGTCGAGGGCGACGCCGACGACGATCAGGATCGACGTGCCGGACATGAAGTAGACCAGCACCTGGCTGACCTGGCTGCCGCCGGTGCCGATCAAGGACGGCATGATCGCGATCGCAGTCAGGAAGGTCGCGCCCGCAAGGGTGATGCGGACCATCGTGCTCTCGAGGAACTGCGCGGTGGGCTTGCCCGGGCGGATACCCGGAATGAACGAGCCTTGCTCCTGCAGGTTCTTGGCGATCTCGTTCGGCTGGAACATCATCGACGTCCAGAAGAACGAGAAGAAGTAGATCATCGCGGCGAAGCTGAGCACGAACCAGAAGCCGCGCTGCATGCCGAACGCCTGCTCGAGGAAGGTGATGCCGAGCGCCGTGCCGAGCATCGCCGGAATCATCAGCAGGGCCGAGCCGAAGATGATCGGCATCACGCCAGCCTGGTTGACCTTGAACGGCAGGAAGTGCTTCTGGCCGCCGTACACCTGCCGACCGCGCGCCTGCTTGGCCTGCTGAATCGGGATGCGTCGCTGCGCCTTGGTCATGAACACGACCGCGATGACCGTGACCAACCAAGCGCCACCGAAGGTCAGCAGCGTCTGCCACTGCTCGGTCCCGAGCGAACCGCTGCCGAACAAGGAGCCGATCACACCCGGCAGGTTGGCGATGATGCCGGCCATGATGATCAGCGAGATGCCGTTGCCGATGCCGTGCTCGGTGATCTGCTCACCGAGCCACATGATGAACATCGTGCCGGCGGTCAGCGCGACCATCACCACGATCGTGTAGAGGCCGAACCACTGCTCGACGCCGGCGTGCAGCAGGTTCGAGCCGCCGCTCAGCGACCCGCCGATCACGAACCACGACTGCACCAAGCAGATGCCGACGGTCGCCAGCCGGGTGTACTGGTTGATCTTGCGCTGGCCGCTCGCCCCCTCCTTGGCGATGCGTTCGAGCGACGGCACCGCCTTCTGCAGGAGGCTGAAGATGATGCTCGCCGAGATGTAGGGCATCACACCGAGCGAGAACAGCGTCGCGCTCTGCAGCGAACCGCCGGTCAGCACGTTGACCATGCCCATCAGCCGACCGAAGGCACCACCGCCGGCCCCGGCCTGATCCATCATCTGGCTGAAATCGACGCCGGGCAGCGGGATGAAGAACCCGACGCGGTACACCAGCAGGAGCCCGAGCGTGACCAGGATCTTGTTCCTGATCTCGGGCACCTTGAACAGGTTGGCGATCGAGACGTTCATCGTTGGTCTGGCGGCCTATTGCTTGGGTCGGGGGGCGTGCGAAGGGCTTGGGGCTACTGCTGACTCGAGGCCCGCGGCTTAGACGTCCTCGGACGGATTGAGGGCGGCCTTGCCGTTGCCACGGCGGATGCGCGGCTTGCCCGGCGTCTTCCGACTGCCGTCCTTGGCCACGAACTTCGGCCGCATCACGCGCTTCTCGATCAGCTCGACGGTGCCGCCGGCCTTCTCGATCTTCGCGCGCGCGCTGGCGGTCAAGGCGTCGACCTTGACGGTCACCGCCTTGGTGACTTCGCCATCACCGAGGATCTTGAACAGCTTGGAGTGCTTGGCCTGCGAGGCCAGCCCCTTTTCGAGCACCGCCGCAAGGTCGACGACCGCGCCCGCGTCGAAAGCGTCGAGGTCGCTGACATTGATGACGGTGTAGACCTTGGCGAAGTTCTTGTTGTTGAAACCCCGCTTCGGCAAGCGACGGTAGAGCGGCATCTGGCCGCCCTCCCAACCGATGCGGCGAGACCAACCCGAGCGCGCCTTGGCGCCCTTGTGGCCCTTGCCGGCGGTCTTGCCGTTGCCGCTGCCCGGTCCGCGACCGCGCCGCTTGCGATCGGGGAACTTCCGTCCGAGGGTCTTTGCTTCGGCGAGGTTCATTCGATCTCCACTCCTCGCAGCTTCGCGGTTTCTTCGCGGCTGCGCAGCATGCTCAGGGCGACCATCGTGGCCTTGACCACGTTCAGCGCATTGGTCGACCCGTAGTTCTTGGTCAGGATGTCGGTGACGCCCGCGTGCTCGAGCACCTTGCGCACCGCCTTGCCGGCGATGATGCCGGTGCCCGGCGCCGCCGGCAGCAGACGCACGGTCGACGAACAATACGTGCCGTCGACCGGGTGCGGGATGGTCGTGCCTTCACGCACGACGCGCATGATCTGCTTGTGTGCGTCCTTGACGGACTTTTCGATCGCCAACGGAACCTCGCGGCCTTTGCCGTAGCCGATGCCGACCAGGCCGTTGCGGTTGCCGACGACGGTCAGCGCACTGAACGAGAAGCGGCGACCGCCCTTGACCACCGCTGCGGAGCGGTTGATGGCGACGACGTCGTCCTCGACGTCAGCGGCCAGCGCCTCGTCGATCGGAATGAGTTGGAAAGTGCCCCTAGCCATGGCTGTCTCGTTTCCTCAGTTGCGGCCCTAGAACTCCAGGCCCGCTTCGCGGGCACCGTCGGCGAGCGCCTTGATGCGTCCGTGGTACTTGTAGGCGCCGCGATCGAACGACACCTGCGTGACGCCCGCCTGCTTGGCGCGCTCGCCCACGAGGGAGCCCACCTTCTTGGCGACGTCGGTCTTGTTCATGCCGGCGATCGAGGACTTGAGGTCCTTCTCGAGCGACGAGGCCGAAGCCAGCGTCTTGCCCTCGAGGTCGTCGATCACCTGCACCGAAATGTTGGTCAGGCTGCGGAAAACCGACAGCCGCGGACGGTCCGAGCGCGCGCGCAACCGCTTGCGCAGCGAGGTCGCCTTGCCGCGACGGGCCTTGTGCTTCTTCTTGGTCGAAGTCATTTGCCTTTACCTGTGGGTTAGCCGCCCGAGCCGAACGCCTTGCCGGCCTTGCGCTTGACGACTTCGTCGGAGTACTTGATGCCCTTCTCCTTGTAGGGTTCGGGCTTGCGCAGCTTGCGGATCTCGGCCGCAACGTGGCCGACCTGCTGGTTGTCCGGGCCGCTGATGACGATCTCGGTGAGTGTCGGGCACTCGACCGTGACCGTGTCCGGCACCTTGAACTTCTTCGGCATGTTGAAGCCGATCTTCAGGATCAGCTCCTTGCCCTTGAGGTCGACCTCGAAGCCGACGCCCTTGACCTCGAGCTTCTTGCTGTAGCCCTCGGTCACGCCGATCACGGCGTTGTTGAGCAGGGACCGCATGGTGCCGCGCATCGCGTGTGCGAACCGGCTGTCCTCGGTCGTGTCCACCGTCAGGGTGCCATCGTTGAGCGCGACCGAGATCTCCGGGCGCACCGGCAGTTTGCGTTCGCCCTTCGGGCCCTTGACGGTCACCTCACCGGCGGCGACGTCTACCGTCACCGCCTTGGGCACCTGGATGGGAGTCTTGCCAATTCTCGACATTGCTGGTCTCCGTCAGTCAACGGTGCAGAGCACTTCGCCACCGACCTTGCGCTGGCGGCACTCACGGTCCGACAGCACGCCCTGGTTGGTGGAGACCACGGCGATGCCGAGACCGCCGCGCACCTTCGGCAGGTCCTTGCAGGAACGGTAACGGCGACAACCGGGCTTGCTGAAGCGCGCCAGCGACGTGATCACACGTTCGCCGTCCGGGCCGTAGCGGAACTCGATGTTCACCGCCGAGCGCGGCCCGTTGGCCGCGACCTCGTAGCGGTCGATGAAGCCTTCGCGCTTCATGGTGTCCAGAATGGCCACCTTCAGACGACTGCCGGGCACGACGC
>DRKG01000381.1 GCA_011051855.1 bacterium
CTTCGGTTCGCTCAGGATACGCACGAAGTCGTCCTCGGTCAGCGACTGCAGCGCCACCCGCACCGGGAACCGCCCCTGCAGTTCGGGGATCAGTTCCGACGGCTTGTGGAAGTGGAATGCGCCTGCCGCCAGGAACAGCATGTGGTCGGTGCGCACGTGGCCGTAGCGGGTATACACGGCGCAGCCTTCGACGACCGACAGCAGGTCGCGCTGCACGCCCTCGCGCGATACGTCGGGCCCGTCGCTGCCGCCCGAGCTGACGATCTTGTCGATCTCGTCGACGAACACGATGCCGTCGTTCTGTGCCCGGTCCAGCGCCTCCTGCACGATCGCGTCCTGGTCGAGCAGCTTGTCGGCTTCCTCGTCGTGCAGGATGCCGCGCGCCTCGCGGATCGTCAGTTTGCGCACCTTGGTGCGGTTGCCGGGTGCTCTGCCCCACATCTCCTGCAGCGCCTGGGCGTCGATGCCCATGGTCTCGTTGCCCTGCGGGCCCATCACGCTCAGGGTCGGCGTCGAAGTGTCGCGAATCTCGATCTCGACGGTGCGTTCCTCGAGGCGACGTTCGCGCAGGTCGGCCCGCAGGCGCAGGCGGGCCTGCTCGCGTTCGGCCAGATCCTGGGGTGAGTCGAACTCGCGCTCGTCGTCGGCCTCGGGCTTCGGCAGGGGCTTCCAGAAACCACCTTCCATGATGCCGGGCATGCCCGCGTGCCCGTCCTGGTATTCATCGAGTCCCAGTTCGTCGAGCAGTGCCTCGTAGATGCGCTCTTCGGCGGCTTCGTTGGCCTTGTGTTCGACCTCCTTGACCTTTTCGGCGCGCACCAGCGCGATCGCGGCGTCGACGATGTCGCGCACCATCGACTCGACGTCGCGGCCGTGGTAGCCGGTCTCGCTGTACTTGGTTGCTTCGACCTTGACGAACGGCGCCCGTGCCAGGGTCGCCAGGCGACGCGCGATCTCGGTCTTGCCGACGCCGGTGGGGCCGATCAGCAGGATGTTCTTCGGATAGACGTCGGCGGCGAGTTCGGCGTCGAGCTGGCGGCGGCGCCAGCGGTTGCGCAGCGCGACCGCGACGGCGCGCTTGGCTTTGCTCTGGCCGACGATGTACTCGTCGAGCCGGCGGGTGATCTCGCGGGGAGTGAGGCCTGTGGCGAAGTCGGTCATGCGGGGGCGAACAGCATAGCGCCCCCGCCGCGCGCGGCGCCGCCGCTCAGCCGTTCTTCTTGCGGAGGCGCTCGGCGCGCTGCTTCTTGAAGGTCGCCTCGTCCGGCCAGCGCGACAGCACCTTCATCCAGGCGTTGACGGTGCGCGTGTTCCACTCGGCTTTGGCGGGATGGATCTCCTCGTTGGCCTGCACGGGTTCGTAGCGGGCGTTCATGTCGACCAGGATCTCCTCCAGCAGCTTGTTGAGTTCGAAGCCGAGGCCGGCGTCGTCGACGTTGCCGTAGTCGAGCGTGCGCAGTTTCTCGACGATGCCGAACAGGGCCGCGTAGCCCTGTTCGGCCAGCTTGCGTTTGGCGCGGATCGTGCGCAGGCCGCCGTCGACCTCGATGTCGGCGACGATTGCCAGGATCTCCGCCTTCTTGTCGGCGCGGATGCTGTCGGGCCACTGCACCTCGCCGTAGCGCTCGCTGGCGCCGCGCACGTCGGCCATCGTCGCCGGCGGGTTCTTGATGTTCATCCACGGGCGCCGCTGGTCCTTGGGCAGATCGGGGAACAGCCGGCCGGCAGCGGGCTTTGGCGTGGGGTCCGCCGCCGGCTGGCTGGTCCCGCTCGCTTCGGCCGGCTTCGCCGGTTCGCCGCTCGCGGCAGATCCGGGCGGATCTCCAGCGGCGGGGTCTGCATCCGCGCTCGCGGGCGCGGGCGTCGGGGTTTCGCCCGCCGTCGTGGGCTGGTCCTTCTGTGCCTGTTGGTCTTTCTGTGCCTGCTGGTCCTGCTTCGCCGGTTTGCCCTTGTCGTCGCCGTTCAGCACGAACACGAGGACCACGACCACGATCGCCAGCAGGCCGACGCCGCTGAGGATCAGCGGCATGTTGTCCTTCTTCTTCGGCTCGCGCTTGCGTCGTGAACCCGGTGCGTCCCCGCCGTCCTCGGCGGCGGTGCGGCGGCTGCGGCCGGACCGGGTCGGCTTGTCGGCCGTCGCCGCGGTTCGCCGGCCCGCGGCGCGGCCCTTGCTGCGGTCGACGGCGGGCCGGGCGGCGGCGGGTCGGGCGGCGGCGGGCTCCTGGCCGCCGCCTTCGGCTGCGGCGCGCTGCGCGGCGACGTCGATCACGCTACCGCACTTCTGGCACTTGGCCTGCGCGCCCTTGAAGGTCGGCGGCAGCTTGTACTTGGCGCCGCAGTTGTCACAGGTGATCGAGAGAACGGTCATCGGTCGGGGGCTCCTGTCGGTGGAGGGGGTGCTGGGGGTGGGGCGCGCCGGCCGCGGCTCTACTTGCCGCCGTCACCTTCGCCTTCGAGATTCTCGCTGTCGTCGAAGAACTCGCTGAGATCCTCGTGGTAGCGGTACCAGAACGCGAACCACTGGCGGATGCACGACTGGCGACGCTTGATGTCGGTTTCGGTGTTGCCGCTCGGTGCGCTCGGATAGTTGACGGCGTAGCCGGTCCACTGGTAGAGCGCGCGATCGAGCAGGATCAGCCTCTGGTGATTGGCGACGACGTCGTCGTAGCACTCGTACATCGCGTTCAGGACGCGCGGGATGGCGGCCTTCTTGTCCTCTGCGCTGCGCACCTTCAGGGTGGCGCGGTTGAACAAGCGCCCGTCTGCACCGGGTTCGGCGGCGGCGAGGATGCCGGCGGTGACCTCGTCGGCGAGTGCGCGTTGCTCCGGGGTCGCGCCCTTGTAGTGCGGTACCGGTGCCGGCTCGGATTCCTTGACCTTGCGGGTCCCGGCCGAGTCGGAGATCTCGACGACTTCCGGCTTGTTGATGTCCTCGTTGGGCCGGTAGGTGACGATGCCGGGTTTCTTGCCGGGGGCGTAGATCGGTTCGCGCGTCAGCCGGAACGAGTCGACCTTCACCTGCGTGCCGTGCACCTTGAAGGTCACGCGGTAGATGCCGTTGGTGTTGGTCTTGAAGCGGTCGTCGCCGGCGCGCGGTGTGACGTAGATCTGGCCGGTGCCCTGCTCCGCGGTCATGTCGGCCTCGCTGGAGAGCGTGGCCCGGCACTCCATCGTGCGCAGCAGTTCCGTCGATTCGTGGGCGAGCAGCGCCGCCATGATCGCGGCCGGATCGGTGCTCGCCTCGCCGATCTGCTGGCCGAGCGCGCGCAGATCGCTGTGCGACTTCAGGACCAGTTGGTTGTTGCTGGCGAGCGACTGCGCCCACTGCGTCAGTTGGGCGGCACGCGGGTGGTCGCCGAGGCCGTAGACGGGTTGCTTGGGGGTGCTGGCCGTGCCGGGCTTCCTGACCGGGGTGTCGCTGCCCTGGGACGAGATCGCGAAGATCGCGATGATCGCGACGATCGCCACGCCGAACCCGACGTACATCCGGGTGTTGTCCGGGGGCTGCACGCGTTTGCCGGCAGTGACCTTGGCGAAGAAGACGCGGTGGCATTCGGTGCACTCGATCTTTTCGTCGAGCATCTCCTCCGGCACGCGGTAGGCCGCGGCGCACTGTGGACAACTGACGTCGACCTTGCCGTCGCGGCGCTGGCGCGACTGGCGTCCAGTCCGCCCCGAACGACCGGGCCCCGAACGACCCGAAGCGCCAGCGCGGCCGGAACGCGTCGAGCGAGCCGAACTGCGGGAAGAAGAGGACCGCGATGCCGCGGAACGCCGTCTTTGGGCCACGAGGGAATCCTGCCGAAAGGGGTCTGGGGGGGCGGGCGGACAGCGCACGGTAAGGCTGCGCGCGGCGAGGTGTCAACGGCGGGCAGGAACGCCAGGTTCCGTGGGTGTGCGCTCCATGTGAAGGCCGGATCCGGTAAACCTCCGGGTGATGCGCTTTCGCATGCAGAGCGAGATGACGCCGGCCGGCGACCAGCCGCGGGCGATCGAGACGTTGCAGGAATGGATCCAGGCGGGCGCCAGGGCGTGCACGCTGCTCGGGGTCACCGGTTCGGGCAAGACCTTCACGGTGGCGCGGCTGATCGAGCGGTTGCAGCGGCCGACTCTGGTGCTGGCCCCGAACAAGACGCTGGCGGCGCAGTTGTACGCCGAGTTCAAGTCGTTCTTCCCCGACAACGCGGTCGAATACTTCGTCAGCTACTACGACTACTACCAGCCCGAGGCCTACGTGCCGACGACCGACACGTTCATCGAGAAGGACGCGTTGATCAACGAGGCGATCGAGCGCATGCGCAACTCGGCGACGCGTTCGTTGATGGAGCGCCGTGACGTGTTGATCGTGGCCTCGATCAGCTGCATCTATGGCCTCGGTTCGCCGGAGAACTATCGCGAGCTGTCGGTGCGGGTGCAGCAGGGCATGCACATCGACCGCGACGTGCTGCTGCGCCAGTTGACCGCGATCCAGTTCGTGCGCGACAACCATGACTTCCAGGCCGGCCGCTTCCGAGTGCGCGGCGACGTGGTCGAGATCTACCCTTCGTACGAGGATGCGCGCGCCATCCGGGTCGAACTGTGGGGTGATGAAGTCGAGGGGTTGTTTGCGATCGATCCGTTGCGCGGCGAGGTGATCGAGGAACTCGACGAGGCCACCATCTACCCGACGACGCACTACATCGCGACCGGCGACCAGACCACGCGCGCCTGCGGGCTGATCGAAGAGGAACTCGAGCAGCGGCTCACCGAACTCGAAGCTCGCAACAAGCGGCTCGAGGCGCAGCGGCTCGGCCAGCGCACGCGCCACGATCTCGAGATGCTGCGGGCGACCGGCATGTGTCAGGGCATCGAGAACTACAGCCGGCACTTCGATGGTCGCGCCGAAGGGCAGCCACCGGCGACGCTGCTGCACTACTTCCCGGACGACTTCCTGATGGTCGTCGACGAATCCCACGTCGCGATGCCGCAAGCCGGTGGCATGTATCGCGGCGACCGGGCGCGCAAGACGACGCTGGTCGAGCACGGCTTCCGGCTGCCGAGCGCGCTCGACAACCGCCCGCTCAAGTTCGACGAGTTCGAGAGCCTGTTGCGACAGGTGTTGTTCGTATCGGCGACGCCCGGCGACTACGAGAAGCGTCAGTCGCGCGACCGCATCGTCGAACTGGTGGTGCGGCCGACCGGCCTGGTCGATCCACCGGTCGAGGTGCGCCCTGCCCGCGGCCAAGTCGACGATGTGGTGGGCGAGGTGCGGTTGCGCGTCGAGCGGCGCGAGCGCGTGCTGATCACGACGCTGACCAAGCGCTCGGCCGAAGAGCTGACCGACTACCTGCGCGACCTTGGCATCAAGGTGCGCTATCTGCATAGCGACATCGACTCGATCGAACGCACCGCATTGATCCGGGATCTGCGGCTGGGGGTGTTCGATGTGCTGGTCGGCATCAACCTGCTGCGTGAAGGGCTCGACATCCCCGAGGTCGCGCTGGTGGCGGTGCTCGATGCCGACAAGGAGGGCTATCTGCGCAGCAAGACGTCGCTGATCCAGACCTGCGGTCGGGCGGCGCGCAACGCCGATGGCCGGGTGATCCTCTATGCCGACCGACGCACCGATTCGATCGACGGTGCGCTGCGCGAGATGGAACGGCGCCGCGAGAAACAGCTCCAGTACAATGAGGAACACGGCATCACGCCGACGACCGTGGTCAAGCCGGTGCGGGAACTGCTCGAGGCCGATCCGGACGACGACGAGCGGCCGGCGGCGCGCGGTCGCGGCAAGGGCAGGCGCGGGCGCGGCGGCAAGCAGGCGGAAGCGCGGGGCGCTGTGCCGCAGCGGTTCGCGAACCACCAGGAGATGATGCGGCATCTGAAGCAACTGCGGCAGGAGATGATGGCTGCCGCCAAGAACCTCGACTTCGAGCTGGCGGCGCAGATTCGCGACGAGGTCTACCGCCTCGAACAGGCGGACATGGAACTGCTCTGATCCGCGACATGGATGCGAGCATCGTCGACAAGGTGGCCCGCTTCCCCAAGGCGCCCGGGGTCTACCTGTTCCGCGACGGCGCGGGCAAGGTGCTCTACGTCGGCAAGGCGGCCGATCTGCGCGCACGGGTGCGCAGCTACCTGACACCGGGCGGTGACGGACGCTACCAGTTGCGCTTCCTCGAACGCGAGGCCCGCGACGTCGAGTTCATCGCGACCGCGACCGAGCAGGAGGCGTTGCTGCTCGAGAACACCGTCATCAAGAAGCATCGGCCGCGCTACAACATCAAGCTGAAGGACGACAAGGCGTTCCTGCTGCTGCGGCTCGACCGGCGGGAGGCCTGGCCGTGGTTCCGCTTCGTGCGCCGCCGGCGTGACGACGGAGCGCTCTAC
>DRKG01000382.1 GCA_011051855.1 bacterium
GGCCTGTCGCCGGCGGCGATCGAGGCGGAGATGGAACGGCGCGCGGAACTGGCCGCGTTGGCGGTGTCGCCGCACACGGAACTCGTGCTGGCGCACATCGTCGACTTCTACGGCGATCCGCCGTCGCCGTCGCCGCACCACCGCGGCTTCACCCGCCTGCTCGAACAACTGCGCGACGAACTGCTCGCACTCGGCGTCGACCGGGTCCGGGCGCTGCCGAGCCGCTGGCACCTGGTCGACGCGGAGGTCTTCCGGCAGGCCGCGCGCCGGTTGCTCGCCCGTTGCCCCGATGCCAGCGCAGGTTCAGCGGCGAGGCACACCTTTTGATACGTTGGTGGCGCCCGGGCGGCAGTGTGTCCCCGCCGCGACGCTCCGATTCGCCGGCTGCGTCCGGGCCCTCCCGATGCCGATACCCAAGGGAGTCCAACATGCACAGCTTTCCCCGTACGTCCCCGTTCCTCGCCGCCTTGCTCCGCGCGACGCTGCCGTTGGTGGTGCTGGGCCACCTGGCCGTCGCCTCCTGCGCGCAGAAGCCGAAGCCGATTCCGCCGGATCCGGAAGTCGCCGCCAAGGTGAAGGAACTCGCCGCGGTCGCCAAGGACCGCAAGTTCCTGCTCGACGCCAAGGGCGTGCAGATCATCGACCTGCTGATCCAAAAGCAGCAGAAGGGGCTCAACCCCAAGGACGAGAAGGCGATCGTCAAGGCGCTCGACAAGCTGCTCAACAAGGCGCGGCGGCGGCCGGCGAACCGGGCGCACATCTACGTCGCCGCCGCGCACGCGCTCGGTCGGTTCGGCGAGGCCGGCGCCGATGTGTTGCAGAAGGCCTACGACGGCAAGCACTTCCCCGATAAGCCGGCGTGGGTGCCGCTGCGCGAGAAGCTGCTCGACAACATCGGGCGCACCAAGGACGAGTCGAAGGTCAAGTTCTTGATCGACGAGGCCCGCCGCAATCCGGAAGCGGCGTTGCAGGCGGCTGCCGGGCGGGCGCTCGGCAACTTCGAGGATGCGTCCGAGAAGCTGCGCAAGCAGATCGTCGGCGACCTCCTGGTCCGGTACGGGTCGGTCTCCGAGAAGGCGTCGCTGATCGGCACCAACATCGAAGCGCAGAACGCCAAGGACCGCCTCGCGGCGATCACCGAGCCGTGGAACGACACGCTGAAGAAGCTCACGCGGCAGCAGTTCGATTCGTTCCGCGAATGGCAGTCGTGGCACAACAAGAACAAGCACAAGAAGTGGTGATCGGGACGCGGCGGGAAGACCCGTCAGATGGTCTCGTCGAATCCCGCCCATGTCGCGTTGGCCGTTTCGCCTGATCTTGCTTGCCACCTCGGTCGCGGTGGTGCTGCTGACGTTCGAGACGCGGCGCCTCGCCGAACAGGTGGGCGTGGCGGAGCGCGCCGCGCACGATGCCGCGCAAAGGGCCCGGGAGGTGGCGGCCGATGCCGAGCGGGCGCAGGTCGCGCTCGATGACTACGCGCGGCTGCAGCTCGAACTGCACGAGAGCAGGGAGCAGATCTCTCGGCTGGAGGGATTGCTGCGGCAGCGCAACGCCGAACTGGCGGCGCGCGCCGAGCGGGCGCGGGAGCAGAACGCGAAGTGGCTGCGGCCGATTCCCGAAGGCGTGCGGTTGTGTCTGGTCACGCTGCACGAGTGCCTGCGCGACGAGGGGTATCTCGGGCAGCGTTTCTTGCGCGCGGATGCGCTCGACGAACAGGGCCTGCACGGCGTCGAGATGATCGAGACCAGCGAGGACGGCCTCGCGGTGGCGTTCTTCAGCGCCGGACGCATGACCGCTACCGTCGATCGGCAGCTCGGCCGCCTCGAACTGCGTTTCTTCGACGGCCATCGCACGGCCGACGGCGAGCGTCGGCAGTTGCCCGAAGAGGGCTACGCGGTGACCTTCGACGAGGTCGACGGCCGCGTGCTGGAGGCGCGCCTGCCGTTTCTGGTCAAGGGGGAAGGCCGCTATCCGAGTGAAATCGTCGACGGGGTCGAGCGGCTGCCGAGCGACGTCGATCCGGCGACGCGGCGGCAGTGGCTGCGGCGGATCAACCGGTTGCTGGGCAAGGCGCGCACCGCGTATCGCTGGCGGCTGACGCGCTTGCAGGGCATGCAGGATGCGGCCTTTCTGACCGTCGAGCTGATTGCGACCGACGAGCATGGCATCGTGCACGCCGGCGCCAGTTGCGCCCGCCTCGAGGTCGAGGTCGACGAACGCGCCGGCCTGGTTTCCCTGCTGCTGCACGACGGTGTCTTGCGTCAACCGGGCGGGGAGTCGACCATCTCTTCCGAAGGCCACCGCATGTTGCTACCAGGAACCGAACCCAAGGAAACGATCGATGCGATGCTCGGCATGGTCGTGAAGCGATGAACGAGCGACCGTCGACGGGTGCGTTCGCCGCGTTCCGGCGCCGGCAGCAGGACGCGGTCGAACGTGCGCTACACGAGCTGCTGCCGCCGGCGGATCGCGCGCCCGCGCGACTGCACGAGGCGATGCGCTACGCGATGTTCCCCGGCGGCAAGCGCCTGCGGCCGCTGCTGACGTTGCTCGGGTGCTTTGCCACCGGCGGCGAACTGCGGCGGGCATTGCGGCCGGCGGCGGCGATCGAGTGCCTGCACACCTACAGTCTGGTGCACGACGACCTGCCGTGCATGGATGACGACGACCTGCGGCGCGGCCGGGCGACCTGCCACAAGGCGTTCGGCGAGGCGTTGGCGCTGCTCGCCGGCGACGCGCTGTTGACGCTGGCGTTCGAAGGGGTGGCCGAGGCCGGTGGGCCGGCGGTGGCGGCGTTGGCGCGCGCCGCGGGCAGCGTCGGCATGGTCGGCGGGCAGGTCGAAGACCTCGCCGCCGAGGGCGAGGGGCAGGAGCACACGCTTGCGCGTCTCGAGTGGATCCACGACCACAAGACCGGGGCGTTGATCACCGCGGCGCTGGTGGTCGGCGCCCACGCCGGCGCTGGCGGCGAGGGGGCTCCCGACGAAGTCGTGCGGCCGCTCGCGGACTACGGCGACCGCATCGGGCGCGCGTTCCAGATCGCCGACGATTGCCTCGACTGCACCGGCTCGGCGGAGGAGCTGGGCAAGAACCCGGGGGCCGATGTCGCCCATGGCAAGCTCACCTGGCCCGCCCTGGTCGGCATCGAGAAGAGCCGCCAGGTCGCCGGCGAACTCGCCGAGGAAGCCGCTAGTCTCGCTGGCCAAGTGGTTTCCGCCGCCAGGGCCTGGCGTGGCGGGGGGCATAGTTCGCTGGACGGGGCAGCCGATCTGCTGCAAGATGTAGCGTTCTACACGGTCGAGCGCCGCAGATAGGGATGGGTGCCCCGTCCCGGCCGGCCGTGACGCACGCCTGCCATGGAGCAGCCCTTGGACCCCGAGCACGATCCCCAGTCGCCGACGCCGCTGTTCGACACCGTCGACACCCCGGCCGACCTGAAGAAGCTGCCGCGCGAGCAGTTGCCGGCACTCTGCGAGGAGCTGCGCCAGGTGATCCTCGACACCGTCTCGGTGACCGGCGGCCACCTAGGTTCCGGCATGGGCGTGGTCGAGCTGACCGTCGCGCTGCACTACCTCTACGACTTCCGCGATGACCGGTTGGTCTGGGACGTCGGCCACCAGTGCTATCCGCACAAGTTGCTGACCGGGCGCAAGGACCGCTTCCACACGTTGCGGCAGAAGGGCGGATTGAGCGGCTTCTCCAACAAGTGGGAGAGCGAATACGACGTCTACCTGATGGGGCACGCCGGCACCGCCGCGTCGGCCGCCTTGGGCATCGCGATGGGCGATCGCATGCAGGGCAGAGACCGGCACGCGGTCGCGGTCGTCGGCGACGCGGCGATGGGTTGCGGGGTCGCGTTCGAGGCGCTGAACCACGCCGGTTCCCTCGAGGACACCAGGCTGCTGGTGATCCTGAACGACAACCGTTGGTCGATCGCAAAGACCGTCGGCGCGCTGTCGCGGCACCTCAACAAGCTGCGCAGCGGAACCTTCTACAACCGCGCCAAGGAGTCGCTGCACAACCTGATCCAGGCGATTCCGGTGGTCGGCAAGGATCTCGACCAGCGTCTCGGGGACGCGGTCGACATGGTCAAGAACATGGTCGTGCCCGGCCATCTGTTCGAAGAACTCGGCTTCCGCTACTTCGGTCCGGTCGACGGCCACGACATCGGCCAGACCTTGGAGGCGCTCGAGAGCGTCAAGAAGCTGCCGGGCGTGACCCTGCTGCACGTGCTCACCGAGAAGGGCAAGGGCGTGCCGGGCAGCGAGGATCGTTACGACCGCGCCCACGCCGCGAAGCCGAAGGCGAAGCAGCGGCCCGAGCCCACCAAGGTGCCGGTCGAGCCGGCGGTGTTGCAGCCGATCGTGCGCGAGAAGCCCAAGGGTCGCTCCTGGACGGCTTGGTTCAGCGAGGGCATCGAGCGGCTGGCGGCGGAGGACGACAAGGTGATCGCGATCACCGCCGCGATGCCCGACGGCACCGGCCTGATGGAGTTCCGCGAGCGTTTCCCGGACCGCTTCGTCGACGCCGGCATCGCCGAGCAGCACGCCGTCGCGATGGCCTCGGGCATGGCGACGGCGGGCATGCGGCCGGTGTGCGCGATCTACTCGTCGTTCCTACAGCGCGGCTACGACATGGTGTTCCAGGAGGTCATCCTGCAGCGCCTGCCGGTGATGTTCGCGATGGACCGCGCCGGACTGGTCGGCGAGGACGGAGCGACCCACAACGGCCTCTACGACATCAGCTACCTGCGCTGCATGCCCGGCATCGTGCTGATGGCGCCGAAGGACGGCCCCGAGCTGGTCGAGATGATGCGCTTCGCCCGCTCGCTCGACGCGCCCACCGGGATCCGTTATGCGCGGGGCAACGCACCCGAGCAGCACGACTTGGTCGGCTGGCACGGACGCCGGCAGCCGATCGAGCTCGGCAAGGCCGAGGTCGTGCGCCAGGGCGCGGATGGCGCGGTGCTGGCCTACGGCCACATGGTGCAGACGGCGCTCGAGGCTGCCGAGCTGCTGGCTGGGCAGGGGGTGCAGATCGAGGTCGTCAACGCGCGCTTCGCCAAGCCCCTCGACGAGGCGCTGGTGGTCGACCTCTGCA
>DRKG01000383.1 GCA_011051855.1 bacterium
GAGTTCGACAGCGACAATGCCGAGGCGCGCGACATCCTCAACCGCTGCAACCAGGTGCTGGGCGAGGAGGTCACGCCGGGTGCGAACCGCTTCCAGGATCTGCTGACGATCCAGCGCGTGCGCCTGGAACGCGAACGCGCGCTCATCAACCAGTCGCTGGCGCAGGGTGAGTCCGAAATGGAACTCGGCCACTACGGCCGTGCGATCGACCACTTCGAGGCGGCCAACACGGCGCTCGAGTTCTCGATGTTCGTGCAGCCGAACGACGAGTTGGTCAAGCGCACCAAGTTGCTGCTCCAGCAGGCCAAGGACGCCAAGGTGCAGGCCGACAAGGACGCCCTCGACCGCGCCACGCAGGCTTCCGAAGCCGAACTGGCGCGCATCGCCCGCGACCGGGAGATCGCCCGCGAACTGAGCGTCGAACGGCTGCTCGAACAGGCCAACGTCAAGTTCCAGAACGGCGAGTACGCCGACTCGGTCGACCTCGTCGACCAGGCGCTGCGCGTCGACCCGACCAACCCGACGGCGACCGCGTTGCGCGACCTCGCCGACCGGGCGCGGCACAACGCCGCGATGGACATCAACCGCGAACGTTGGCGCTCGGAGTGGAACAAGACGTTCCTCGATCTGCAGCACAGCACCGTGCCGCAGACCAGCGTGGTAGTGTTCGATCCGGGCCGCTGGTCGATCGTCAACCAGCGCAAGCCGGCCAGCTACGCACAGGCCGACGAACTCGAATCGCCGCAGAACGTCGCCGTGCAGGAGCTGCTCGACAAGACCGTGCTCGAGCACAACTTCCCGAGCGCGACCGTCGAAGACTGGGCCAACTACTACGCCCTGACCACCGGCGCCACGTTCTTCATCAGCGAAGACGTCAAGAGCATGGACGCCGAGACGACCACGCTCACCGAGTTCCGCCTGCCGCGCCGCTCGGTCGCCGACGCGCTGAAGGCGATCCAGGCGCAGACCGGCGTCGCCTACAAGATCCAGGACGGCCTGGTCATGCTGGTCACGCCCGAGAACGCGGTCGGCAGGCTGATCATGCAGCCCTACAACGTGTCGGAGCTGGTCTCGGGAGTGCAAAGCAAGCCGGGACCCGACATGCGCCTGAAGGTTCCGGGCGACGACATGCCGCTGTTCCCCGAGGTCGACGAGGATCCGATGCCGTCGGTCGTCGACGACGGCCGCCTGACCGAGCTGCTGACCGCGACCATCGAGCCCGACAAGTGGGACGGCTCGCCGTTCTCGATGAACTACCAGCAGGGCACGCTCTACGTGCGCTGCGATCGCGAAACCCACGAGAAGGTCGCGCGCCTGCTCAACGAGCTGCGCCGCCACGTCGGCATCCAGATCGACATCGAGTCGCGCTTCCTGAGTGTCGAGGACAGCTTCCTCGAAGACGTCGGCATCGACCTGCGCGGCCTCGGCAACCAGGCGTCGCAGGGCCTCGCCGGCCGCGGCCTGGAGAAGAAGGGCGACCGCCAGAACGCCGGCTTCGATGACTTCGGCCCGCGCCAGCAGCAGAACGCGGCGGTGCCGGGCAACGTCGGCACCGGCACCGAACCGGGCATCTTCTACGACGACGGCGAGGACGGCGACTACATGGCCCGCGTCGAGAACCTGTTCAACTCGACCCTCGGCGGCCGCAACAACGGCTTGACCAACGCCGGCGGCTTGTCCCTGCAGTACGCGTTCCTCGACGACACCGAGGTCGAGGTGGTGCTGCGCGCGGTCAGCAAGCAGGAGCGTTCCGAGCAGATCGAGGCACCGCGCCTCTTGGTCTACAACAACACCCGCGCATCGATGCACTTCATGCGCAACATCAGCTACATCCGCGACTTCGAGGTCGAAATCGCGCAGGCCGCGGCGGTCGCCAACCCGGTCATCGGCACGGTGCACGACGGCGTCGCGCTGGACGTGCGGCCGGTGGTCGACAGCGATCTGAAGTTCATCACGATGGAGCTGCGCCCGACGGTGATGGCGCTGCAGTTGCCGATCCCGACCTTCACCACCACGCTGGGCGTCGGCCAGCCGATCTCGATCCAGCTCCCGGAGGTGACCCTGCAGCGCGTGCGCACGACGGTCACGGTGCCGGACGGCAGCACGATGATGCTCGGCGGCATGCGGCTGGTGGAACGCCAGAACCTGCGCTCGACCGTGCCGCTGCTCGGCAACCTGCCGGGCCTGAGCTGGCTGTTCAGCCGCAACGGCACGTCGATCCAAAACCGCAAGATGCTGATCCTGATCCGCAGCAAGATCGTGCTGATGGAAGAGCTCGAGCCGGATCCGCAGATGCTGCCGGATCCGATCACGATGCGTTGAGCAGAGTGCGTTGAGCAGAGTGCGCTGAGCAGAGTGCGCGGATCGGCCTTCCGGCCAGCGCGACGCGGCGGCGGCCGGTTCCCGACGGAGCCGGCCGCCGCCGGTTTTGGCGCTGGTCGCGAATCTGCTTCGGGGCCGCGGCAGGTTCTCCCGCTGCCTTGGATCACGTGAACCCGGCGCTATACTGCCGCGTTCGCCCCCCTCGCGGGGTGCGGTCATCAGCCCCCGGTGCCGCACTCCGACCGCGACCCCGGAGCCGTGTGCTTCACCGGTCCGGCGTCCATATCCGTTCCCAACCGATTCTGCTTCCAAGCGGTCCTGCCATCGGAGTCCGTACTGTGATCAGCCTTCTCGCGCGCCTTCGCGGCGCCGCCTGCGCGGCCCTCCTCCTCGCCATCGGCTCGTCCTCTTCCGCCCTGCTGGCGCAAGACCAACTCGCGCGCGAGGTCTCGTTTGTGCGCGCGCTCGCCAAGGAGATGCGTTTCATCGAGCTGGCCAAGCTGGAAGCCGAGCGGCTCGCCACCGAATACCGCGGCGCCGGTGACCAGGATCGCATCGCCCAGTTGTCGGTCGAGGTCTCCTACTACGGCGCCCGCGCGCGCAGCGACCGCAACCAACAGCGCACGCTGTTCAAGGAGACGGTCGAGAAGTCGCAGGAACTGATCGACCGCTCGACCGACCCGGAGGTCAAGACCCAGGCGATGGCGACGCTGGCCAACGCGTCGCAGGACTTCGCCCAGTTCCTGATCGAAGAACTCGAGATCGCCCGCAACGAGGCCCCCGAGCGCGTCAAGGAGATCCAGGAGGAGGTCATCGCAGTGCTCAAGGCCGGCAAGGAAGCCTGCGCCAGCGTGCGTGCAACCCTCGAGTCGGAGCGCGACGACCCGCAGAAGAACGTCGAGTACGGCCTGATGTGGATGAAGCAGGGTGTGCTCACGCGCGAGCAGGCCAAGGCCGACAAGGAGAACCGCGGCGTGCTGGTCTCCCGCGCCATCGAAGAACTCGAAGAGATGGTGCTGACCTACGGCGAAGAGTCGGCACTCGGCCTGCGCGGCCTGTTCGAGATCGCGCAGTGCTACGAGGTGGGCGGTGACGTCGACGAAGCGATCACCTGGTACACCGACACCATCGACCAGATCTGCGCGTCGCTCGACGGCTACGAGACCGGCGAGCTGAACCTGAGCGGCGAGATGGTCGCGTTCCTGTTCGACATGATGCAGGAGGTCTACGTGCGCGCCGGCGAAACGATGGCGCGCGAGGGCAAGGAGGGCACCGCCGAGCTGTTCGAGGCCTTCCGCGCGAACATGAAGAAGTACGGCGCGAAGGATCGGGATCTGTTCGACGTCGTCAGCCCGACCTACGGCCACCTGATGCTGCTCGCCGAAGCCCGTTTCAAGGCCGAGTCCGGTGACCCCGCCAAGGTGCAGGAGGCGCTCGCGATGACGCAGCGCATCAACGACAAGCACCCGAACGACTACATCGGCGTACGCGCCAAGGCGACCCTCAAGGAGATCCTCGCCGTGCAGAGCAGCGCCGTCAGCGGCAAGCTGTTGTTCGAAGTCGGCAAGGGCGCCCTGCAGAAGAAGGACTACGAACAGGCGATCAAGAGCCTGCGCAAGGCGATCGCGGCGATGAGCGCCGACGAAGCCAAGGAGGTCGGGCTCGATGCCTGGTCGATGCTCGGCGATGCCTACCGCAGGAACGACCGCCAGCTCGAAGCGATGTTCGCTTACCAGGAAGGGCTGAAGGCGCACGGTGTCAACGACGGCCAAACCGGCGGCGATCCGGCGAAGGAGCGCCTGGCGAACCTATCGAGCGACACGGCCGACAACCTCGACCGGGTCGTCACCGCGCACAAGCGCACCACCAAGGACGACCCGTTCTTCGCTTCGTTCCACGCCGAACTGATCTCCCTGGCAGCCAAGTACAGCTCCGGCGGAGCCGACAAGCTCGCCTACAAGGAGGGCAACAAGGCGTTCCAGAGCCGCGACTACGCCAAGGCAGCGAGCGAGTTCGCCAAGGTCACCCCGGAATACACCTACTACGAGCTGGCGCGGGTGCGGCTGGCGCGTGCCCAGGCATCGGCAGGCGACTTCGCGGCCTCTCGGGCGACCCTCGCCGAGTACCGCAAGTACATCGAGGAGCACGAACTCGGTGCGCGTGAAACCGGCCGCATGCAGGTGCGCAAGGCAGCCTTGGCCGCCGCCGCCTACAACGAAGTGCAGATGGCCTACTACGAGGCCCGCGGCAACAAGAAGTTCAACCTGGAGCGCAACCTCGAGAAGTACCCCGCGGCGATCGAGCAGATCCAATCGTTCCTGACCAACCACCGCAAGGACGGTGAGATCTACGTGCCGCAGGTGCTCGCCTACCTCGGCCGCCTGCACGTCGACACCGGCGCGCTCGATCAAGCCGAGCGCGCCTACGCCGAACTCAAGACCGTCGAGCCGGCGCGCGCGGCGCGCCTGGCCACCGAGATCTTCCAGGAGTACCAGAACCAGGTGAAGCTGCTGGTCGAGGAGCGCGACAAGGCCATCGCCGAGGACAAGCCGCAGAAGGTCATCGCCCAGGCCGAGGCCAAGGTCATCGAGCAACGCAAGAAGCTGGTCGCACTCGGCGGTGACTACATCCAGTCCTCGCCGCGGCCGCAGCTCGCGATCCTGGTCAACACGATGCTCAACTGGCAGGAGATCGGCGACTGGCAGAAGGTCGACGAGGTCGCGAAGAAGACGCTGGCCCTCTACGGCGACGTGACCGAAGAGAGCAGCAAGCGCGTCATCGACCAGTTGGTCCGGCCGATGATCGGCGAGGCGCTGCTGCAACAGCGGCGCTTCCAGGAGGCCTACGACATGCTCGTCGAAGCGGAGAAGGCCAACCCCACCCAGTGGGAGATCAAGCGCCAGATCGCGCGCGCGCTCGGCGGCTGGTTCGAGTTCGATCCGCGCACGGCGCAACAGGTGCGCGAGCCAGGCCTCGACCGTCCCGAGGAGGCCTACATGAAGTACTACGGCCACCCGACCGACTCCTACCGCATCTGGATGAGCCGTCCCGAGGTGAAGAAGTTCAGCCTCGAGTGGTACCGCTTCATGTGGGAGGCCTACTGGTTCGCCAAGCAGGCCGGCAAGAAGGACAGCAAGTATGCCGAGACCGCCAAGAAGTTCTTCCGCATCGCGCGCAGCACGAACGACTTCGCGACCCTGAAGAGCTACGGCAAGGAAGGCCTCATGCTGTTCCGCTACTTCCAGGCCAACCGGTAATCCCCGCCACCCCGACGATCCAAGAGAGAGCGAACATCATGCGCATCCTGACCCTGTTGACGGCCGTGGCGAGTCTGTGCGCCACCGTCTCCGCCCAGAAGATCAACGACGTCATCCTGAAGAAGGACGGCGCGCGCGTGCGCGGCGTCGAGATCACCGAGTTCCAGCTCACCGGCGTGCGCGGCAAGCGCGGCGGTGACGACTTCGAGGTGCCCGCCCACCAGGTGTTGGACGTCGAATGGAGTGATCCACCGGAAGAGTTCCTCGCCGGCAAGACGGCGATGGAACGCGGCGACTTCGAGGCCGCCACACAACTGTTCGGGGCGGTCCAGAGCGACCGCGCACTGCTGAAGGCCGACGCCGAGTTCTTCATGATCAAGTCGGCCGTCGCCGCGATCGGCACCGACAAGGCCGCCGCCGCGACCGCCGCCACGCGCGCCAAGGGCTGGATCAACGCCAACACCAACCACTGGCGCACGCCCGAGATGCTGCTGCTGGCCGGGCGCGCCGAGCGCCTCGCGGGCGACTTCGGCACGGCGACGACGACGCTGAAGGAACTCGACGATCGCGCCGTGCGCGATGGCTTCGGCGCCGTTTGGAGCGCGCGCGCCAAGTACGAACTGGCGCTGACGCTGCTGGCAGACGGCAAGGCCGGCGAGGCCCGCTCCCAGTTCAAGTCGGCCAGTTCGACCGCGGACGCCGCGTCCAGCTCGACCGGCGCCGACAAGGCCCTGCTCGCGCGCCTGAAGACGCAGGCGCGCGTCGGCGAGGGCGAGACCTACCTGATCGGCAAGGACTTCCGGCGCGCGGAGAGCTTCTTCCGGACGCTGACTTCCGAGAAGGACCCGGCGCTGCGTGCCGCCGGCTACGCCGGCCAGGGCGAAGCGATCTTCCTCAGCGCCGACGGCAAGGCCGACGCCCTCCGCCGCGCGCAGTTGGCCCTGGCCAAGGCCAGCGTCTTCGACGCCGACGGCGGCGAGGCGAGCGCCAAGGCCAACTACTACCTCGGCCGCTGCCTGCTGGCGCTCGGCCCGGACAAGGAAGGGGACTCGTTCAAGCAACGCGCCCAGGCCTACTTCACCATCGTCTACTCGGAATACCCCTCGTCCCGCTGGGCCGGCCCGGCGAAGGTCGAGTCCCAGAAGTAACTTCGCTCCGCCCCCCCACACCCGATCCCATCCGTTCCCGACTGCCCACGCCGGTCGACCGCACCCGCAGGCCGGATGGCGTAGGCAGATTTGTTTGCGCCGGGGGCTTTCCAGATACCGGCCCGTCGCGCAAACTTCCTGCCCCCTCTTTTTCGAACCGTACCGAACCAGCCCCTCTCCCCTGCCAGAAGGCAGGGCCTGCAGTTCCCATGATCCTCAAGCACGTGCCGTTCGTTCGCGTCATCGCCGTTTCCGCGCCGCTCCTGCTGGCGACCTCGCTGTTCGCCCAGGGCGAAGGCGAAGCTGCCGCCGAAGCGGAGCAGCCCAGCTTCCTCGCCGAGGTCTTCGACTACGACAAGGCCGGCCCGATCGGCTACCTGATCATGCTGATGTCGGTGGTGGCCGTCGCGCTGATCATCGAGAACTTCATGACCATCAAGCGCGAGAAGCTCGCGCCGCCGGACCTGCTCGACGAACTCGAGGCGCTGTTCGACGGCGAGAACTTCCAGGACGCCGTCGAGCTGTGCGAGCAGGAGAAGAACTACCTGACCAACGTCATCGGCGCTGGCCTGTCCAAGCTCGGCCACTCGTTCGAGACGATGCAGACGTCGATCCGCGAGATGCAGACCGAGGAGTCGGTGAAGCTGTTCCAGAAGATCGGCTGGCTGTCGCTGATCTCCGCGATCGCGCCGATGATGGGGCTGTTCGGCACGGTGACGGGCATGTTCGTCACGTTCGGCAAGATCGCATCGTCGGGCGGCAACGTCTCGCCGGCGAAGCTCGCGGGCGGCATCAAGATGGCGCTGATCACGACCATGCTCGGCCTGTCGGTCGCCATCCCGGTCGGCATCGCGTTCTTCACGCTGCGCAACCGCGTCATCAGGACGTCGACGGAGATCAACGCGATCACCGAGGACCTCTTCGAGCGCTTCCGCACCAAGTAATCACCGGATCGGCTGATCCGGGTGCGGCGCACATCCGTTCGCCCTCCCCACCCGGGTCGCTGACCCCGCCGCGCCGTTCCGGCGGCGCCCCAACGGAGGAACCATCCCAGTGATTAACGTCGAAAAGATAGTCCAGGAAGATGTCGAGATGGACATGACGCCCATGATCGACTGCGTCTTCCTGCTGATGATCTTCTTCGTGCTGGTCATCGACCTGAGCCAGAAGAACCTCGAGGACCTGATCCTGCCGCGGGCAGTGTTCCAGGAGCCCGACGAATCCCCGCCGGAAAATCGGCCGATCATCAACGTGCTGCAGAACGGCACCGTCATCTACGGCGGCGACGTCTTCTACAACCCGCTGGTCGACAAGAAGGACTACCGGAAGATCAAGCAACTGCTGCTGGACATCCGGCAGAAGGGGCTGAACGACGGCACCCTGAAGCTGGTCGACAAGGACGTCGGCGGCACCACCGCGAAGGTGCTCGACGACCCGATCCTGATCCGCGCCGACAAGTGGACCGA
>DRKG01000384.1 GCA_011051855.1 bacterium
CAGTTCGCGCCGCTGCAGCTCGGCGTGCACCGCCAGCATCGCGCGCTTGATGATGTCGGCGGCGGTCCCTTGGATCGGCGTGTTGACCGCCATGTTCTCGGCGGCGATGCGGCGCATCGCGTTGGTCGAGTCGATGTCGCCGAGCGGGCGGCGGCGGCCGAACAGCGTGCGCACCTCCTTGTCGCTGCGGGCCTGGGCGAGCGAGGCGTCGAGGTAGGCCTTCACGCCGGGCAGGGCGCGGAAGTAGTCGTTGATGAACCGTTTCGCCTGCGGCGGGCGCATGCCGGTCTCGTTGGCGAGGCGCGAGGCGCCCATGCCGTACATCAGCCCGTAGTTGACGATCTTCGCTTGGTTGCGCAGCTCGGGCGTGACCAGGCTGGGCAGGATGCCGTGCACCAGGGCGGCGGTGCGCGCGTGGATGTCCTCGCCCTTCTGGAAGGACTCGACGAGCGCCTTGTCGCCGGAGAAGTGCGCCAGGATGCGCAGCTCGATCTGCGAGTAGTCGGCGCTGAGCAGTTGCCAGCCCTGTTCGCGGGCGATGAAGGCAGCGCGCACCTTCTTGCCCTCTTCGGTGCGGATCGGGATGTTCTGCAGGTTGGGGTCTTCGCTGCTGAGGCGGCCGGTCGCCGCGACCGCTTGGTTGAAGGTCGTGTGCACACGGCCGGTGCTCGGGTCGACAAGCGTCGGCAGGGTGTCGACGTAGGTCGACTTCAGCTTGGTCAACTGGCGCCAGGTGAGCACCAGTTGCGGCACCTCGTGCTTGCTGGCGAGCTTCTCGAGCACGTCGTGGTCGGTCTTGTACTGGCCGGTCGGCGTGCGCTTCGGTCGGATATTGGCCAGCCGATGCACCTCCAACTCGCCGAACAGCACCTCGCCGAGCTGTGCTGGCGAGGCGAGGTTGAACTCGCGGCCGGCGCGCTCGAACACGCGCTCCTGCAGGTCCTCGATGCGTTCCTGTAGGTCGGCCGACAGCCGCGCGAGGTGGGGCAGGTCGACCGCGATGCCCTCGCGCTCCATCGCGAGCAGCACGTCGACCAGCGGCAGTTCGAGTTCGCGGTAGAGCGATGCGGTGCGGTGGCGCTGCAGCAGGTCGGTCAGCACCGGGGCGAGTCGCAGCACCAGGTCGGCTTCCTCGCAGACGAAGTCGCCGACCCGTCGTGGGTCGACATCGGCGAACGTGCGCTGCTTCTTGCCGCTGCCGACGAGGTCCTTCGGGTTCGTCTTCTTGTAGGCGAAGTGCTTCAGGGCCAGGTCGGCGAGCGCGTGCGAACGCTGCCCCGGCTCGGTGCAGTAGCTGGCCAGCAGCGTGTCGACACCGATGGCGGACGGCCGTGGGGCGAGGTCTTCGCCGGCGTCGGAGAACGTCGCCAGCAGACGCTTCCGGTCGTGGCAGTGCTTCTTGGGACGGTCGGCAGTGAGCACCGGTCGCAGCGCCGCCAGGCGGCCGGCGCGGTTGTGCTCGTCGAGCGGCACGTAGACGGCCTCGCCGGGAGCGGTCGCGAACGCGATCCCGACCATGCGGTGCTGCCGGCGGCCCTTGCCGGCGGTCTCGGCGGCGATCGCAACTTCGTCGCAGCCAAGCAGGCGGTCGGCCAGGGCCGATACCTCGGCGTCACTGTCGGCCAACGTGTAGTGCTGTTCGATGTGTTCCTGCGGGGCGGGTCGGGCGGCGAGGTCGGCGAGCAGGTTCTTGAACTCGAGGCGCTGGAACAGCGGTCGCAGGCGGTCGGGGTCGGGCGTGGCCGGCCCCAAATCCTCGACGGCGACCGGCAACGGCAGGTCGAGTCGCAGCGTCACCAGTTGCTTGGACAGCAAGGCCAGGTCGCGGTGCTCGGCCAGCGACTTCTTGATCGAGGGCTTCTTGACCTCGTCGAGGTGCTCGTAGATGCCGTCGATCGAGCCGAACTGCTGCAGCAGCTCGACGGCGGTCTTCTTGCCGACCCGCGGCACGCCGGGCACGTTGTCCGAGCTGTCGCCCATCAGCGCCAGCAGGTCGACGATCGCGGTGGGCGGCACGCCCCACTTGGCGAGTGCGGCGTCGGCGTCGTAGATCTCCGGCTTGCTGGTCGAGCTGCGCAGGTTCCACAGCTTGATGTCGTCGTCGACGATCTGCAGGAAGTCCTTGTCCCCGGTGACCAGGAACACCTGCATGCCGGCGTGCTTGCCGCGCACGGCGAGCGTGCCGATGACGTCGTCGGCCTCGTGCTCTTCGCTGGTCACCACGGTGATCCCGAAGCCGTCGACGACCGCGCGGATGTCGTCGAGCTGCGCAGCCATCTCGTCCGGCATCTTGGTGCGCGTCGACTTGTACTCGGGATAGATCTTCGTGCGCAGCAGGTCGCTGCGCGGACCGTCGAACGCGATCGCGATCGCGTCCGGCCGTTCGCGGTTCAGGAGTGCGCGCAGGGTCGTGCAGAAGCCGTAGGTCGCGGCCGTGGGGTGGCCGTCGGCGGTGGTCAGCGGCGCTCGGCCGCTGCCCTGGAATGCGAAGAAGCTGCGATAGGCCAGCGCCGTGCCGTCGATCAGGAAGAGCCGCTTCGCCATGGGTCCGGTGGTTGCGCGTTCAGGTCAGCAGGTACTTGAAGGCCACGAAGCCGCCGACGAGCAGGATCGTGCCGAGCAGCGTGACCAGCGCGAAGCGGCGTTCGATGAACTCGCGGATCGGCGGCCCGAAGCGCCGGAACAGCCACGCGACCAGGAAGAAGCGCGCCGACCGACCGACCGCCGACGCCAGCACGAACATCGGAAAGTTGATCGCACAGACGCCGGCCAGGATGGTGATCACCTTGTAGGGAATCGGCGTGAACGCGGCCGCGAACACCACCCAGAAGCTGTAGCTGTCGTAGAGCTCGCTGACGCGGGCGACACTGTGCACGTCGACTCCTGGGATGTAGTCGTAGAAGAACGAGCGCACACCTTCGATGTCCCACAGCCAGGCGCCGATCGCGTAGCCGACCATGCCGCCGAGC
>DRKG01000385.1 GCA_011051855.1 bacterium
CTGATCCATGCGCACCCGCCTACTCATCGCCGCCCTGTCGTTGACGACGCTGCCGGCGTGTTTCCAGTTCGAGATCCAGGCGCAGGCTGGCTATGCGAACCTCGCGGTCGACGGTGACCTCGGCTACGTCACCGGTGCCGGGGTCGGCATCGACCAGGACGTCGAGAGTGCGTTCGGCCTCGGCGGCGGCCAGGGCTCGCCCTACGGTCGCGTGCAGATCGACACCGGCGTGCCGGTGCTGTCGGTGTCGGCGTTCCAGTTTTCCGACGAAGGTCAGGGCGTGCTGCAGGCGAACTTCGGCGGCAACGCCAACCTGGTCGCCGGTGCCCCGGTGGCCAGCGAGCTCGACATGGTCAACGCGAAGGTCGCCTACGCGTTCGAGATCGGCCTCGGGCCGGTCAGCATCTCGCCCGGCGTCGCGGTCGACTACTTCAACCTGACGACGTCGGTTCGCGACACTTTCGGTATCGCGACCGAGGAAGTGACCCTCGAAGGCCCGATCCCGCTGGCGTTCCTGCGCGCCGAAGCCGATCTCGGCATCGTCAGTGCGGTGGCGGAGGGCGGCTACATGGCGGTCGGGATCGAAGATACCGACGGCGAACTGCTCGATCTCGAAGCGCAGCTCGTGGTGCGTCCGACATCGCTGATCGAGCTGTTCGTCGGCTACCGCTACATCAACCTGGTCGTCGACGGCACGATCGACGGCGACACGTTCGATACGGACCTGACGCTCTCCGGGTTGATGATCGGCGGCGGCGTGCGGTTCTAGCGCTTCTGTCGACCGTAACCCCGGTGGATTCCCGGCTTTCGCCCCGGACTACGTCCCCCTGGCCGGTTTCCCATTTTGCTCGTATCTTCCAGGTTCTCTCGCAAGTGCCGCACCTGCCCAAGGGCACTGCTCTCCCACTTACAGAAGGAACCCATGAAGATCTCCGCGTCCATTCTTGCCGCCAGCCTCATCGCGACAGCGGCCGCCCAGAGCCAGCTCGACGTCAACCCCCAGGGTGGTGGCTTTACCTACGGCCAACCCGGGGCCAACTTCGTCGACCTCACGGTGCTGAACCCGAACGGCATCACCTTGCAGGCGCTCGAGTTCCAGAACCAGAGCACGGCCGGCACGATCGGCACCATCGAGGTCTGGATCACCGACGGCTCGACCGTGCAGACCCACGTTGGCAACGAGACCAACCAGGCGGTCTGGACCAAGATCAGCGAGGGCACCTACGAGGTGACCGCGTTCGGCGGCAACGCCACCACCTGCCAGAGCGCCTACCTGGTCAACGTGCCCAACACCGTGCTCGCTCCGGGCACCTATGGCTTCGCGATCGTCTACACCGACATCACTCACGTCTTCACGGGAGTCACTACCTACCCGCAGACGTTCGCCAACGCCGATGCGTCGATCACCAACGGCACCACGCAGGCGACCGCCTGGACGTCGAATCCCCTCAACGCGTTCACCTTCAACGGCACCAACTACACCGGTGTCATTCCGGACTTCACGCTGTTCTACGCGCCGGGGGCGATCGCGCACGAGTGCGCCGAGTGCAGCGCGTCCGGCATCGGTTCGAACGTGCACTCGGCCTCGACCTACCAGCTCTTCGGTGAGCCCAACGCCGCTGCCGATGCCAGTGCCGCCCTGCAGGGCAACTCGATGACGTTCATCCCGAACGCCAACTTCGACGGCTACGAGCTGACGACCGGCATCGCCACTTGGTACACCCCCAACACGACGGGCGCGGCCACCGCGCTGGCGCAGGCTGACGACGCGGAGACGCAGATCCTCACGACTCTGCCGGTGCAGTACTGCACGCCGACCGGCCTCGCCACGACCAACGACGTCTTCATCCACACCAACGGCTACGTGTCGTTGGCGTTGACGCAGAGTGCGATCGGCTTTGCGCCGGTCGACCCGGCGACGAACATGAACGCCGACGCTACGGCGTTCTTCTCCCACCACGACTTCAACAACACCGAGGCCGGCAGCGGCGACATCCTTTGGGAAGAGGACCTGACGGCGGGTCTGCTGGTCGTCACCTGGGATGGTGTCGAGAGCTACCCGGCGAACACCGCCAACCCGAGCTCGATCCAGTTCCAGTTCGATCTCGTCACGGGCATGGTGCACGTGCTCTGGGACACGATCGACCCGACCGGTGGTTCGACGTTCTTCGGTGGCGACAACACGCTGATCGGCTGGTCGCCGGCAGGCGCGTCGCCGCTCCCGGATCCGCTGGACATCTCCACGATCTCCTCGACCAACACGCTCACGCTGCAGATGCCGGAGGTCTTCCCGCTGACGCTCGACACGGTGGGCGCGCCGCTGATCGGCCAGTCGTTCGACCTCGTGACCAGCAACGATCCGGCGCCGGGCGTCGGCGTCAACCTGCTCGGCACGGCGGCGGCGCTGCTGCCGTTGCCGCTGCCGCTCGACACGCCGCCGTTCGGCGCTCCGACCGGCACGGTGCTCTACCTGGATCCGGCACTGTCGTTCCTCAACACGATCGGCAACGTGCCCGGCTCGACGCTGACGCTGACCATCCCGATCGTGAACAACCCGACGCTGGCGGGCTTCAAGCTCTACAGCCAGTCGTTCTGGCTCGACTTCACGGGTGCGAACTTCCCGTTCACGAACCTCGTGACCTCGAACCTCGTCGACTGCACGGTCGGCAACTTCTGAGTTCGCAAGGCGTGCGCGCTGTCTTGACAGCTTCTTGACAGCAGATCGGGCTGGCGACCTAGCCTGATCGCATCGCTGCGACTCTCGACAACCTGCGCTCCCGTTGGCAACTCGCCGTGTTGCTGACGGGGGCGGTCTTGGCGCTGATGTTGGCGCTGCAACTGTGGCGCACCGTCGGTCTCGAGGCGAAGCTGCAGCAGGCCGAAGTCGCGCGCGCGCGCTTGCTCGGAGAGCGCATCCTGCAGCGCGCAGTCACCCTGCCGGCCGTGTTCGCGGCCGCGCAACGGAGCGTCGGCGGTGCCTTCCTGGTGCGCGGCGGGCAGGTCGTCGTCGACGACGAGGTCGGCTGGTTGTACCCGGTGGGCGAGCGCGACGACGAGGATCCGGTCGTGCTCGATCGGCTGGAACGGGTGGCGCGTGCCGAGTTCCTCGCCCGCGATCCGGTGGCCGCCGCGCTCCAGTTCGAGGAGCTGCTCGCTGGACCGCTGCCGACCGCGCAGCGATTGCAGGTGCTGGCGGCGGCGGCGTTCCAGGCGCAAAGGGCCGACGATGACGTGCGCCGCAATCGCTACTGCGCCCGCTTGCGTCTGCTGGTCGCGGAGGTGCAGACGGCGCAGCTCGCGCGGCCGACGGTGGCCAACGCGGTGGCGGCTGCGGCGCGCCTCGGCGAGCGGGCGCTGACTCGGGAGCAGGCCGAACGCCTGCTGCCGTGCCTGCCGGATCTGCCGTTTGCGGCCCTGCCCGTGACCGACGATGTTCGGCGACGGCACGCCGCCGTTTCGGCCCGGCGGGCGGCCATGGTGGCCGTCGACCGCTTGTCGGCCTCGCGAAGCGGGCGGTTGCGCGCCGGCCTGCATGCGCTCGATGCGCGGTCGACGCTGTGGCTCATGGCCACGGGCGATGCCGAGCAGCGAGCGCTGGTGCTGACGCCGCAGCAGTGGTTCGCGGCGGTGATGGAGGTCGCGCGCGCGGGCGCTCTGTTCGAATGGCCGGCGCGTGTCGAACCGGTGTTCGGCTCCCCGATGACGGCGGCACTCGCGACCGTGCCGGGAATCGTGGACCTGCGTCACCGGCACGCGGGCCTGGCTGCCGATGTGTGGACACTGCCGGTGTTGACAGGGCTGCTGGCGACCGCGTTCGGGTTCGCCTTCGTTCAGCAGCGCCGCGCCGCCCGGCGCGAGGCGCAGGCGATGGCCGCGCAGGCGCAGTTCCTCACCACGGTCACGCACGAACTGAAGACGCCCCTGGCCGGCATTCGACTGCTCGGGGAGATGCTCGCCGAAGGCCGCGCGCACGGCCGCGAACGCGAGTACTACCGCCTGCTGGTCGGCGAGGCGGCTCGCCTGTCGCTACTGATCGACAACGTGCTCGATCTCGGCCGGCTCGAACGTGGCGAACGTGACTACACCCGCCGGACGGTCGTGCTCGGCGAGGTCGTGCGGGACGCGCTGCGTTTGTTCGGTCCGGTGCTCGAGCAGGCACACCTCGAGGTTGCGTTCCGCGACGAAGTGGGGGATGCCCGCGTGCGGCTCGACCGCGATGCGTTCGTGCAGGCGTTCGTCGCCGTGCTCGACAACGCGCGCAAGTATGGCGGTGCCGGCGGGCATGTCGACGTGCACGCGGAGGTGGTCGGTGACCGCCTGCAGGTCGCGGTGCGTGATCGCGGTGACGGAGTGCCGGAGGACGAACGCGAAAGGGTGTTCGATCGTTTCGTGCGCGGCACGGCGCACCGCCACGGTAGCACTCCGGGTGTCGGCATCGGTCTGTATCTCGCGAGGCAGATCACGCGCCGGCTCGGCGGGGAGCTCGCCTGTGTTGCGCCGGTGCACGGTGCCGGCGCCGAGTTCCGGTTCACGTTCCAGCGAGAGGTGGCGAGATGAGCTTCCACATCCTGTTCGTCGAGGACGATCTCACCCTGCGCACGGCATTGTCCGACGCGCTGGCGGGCGAAGGCCACGAAGTCACCGTCGCCGGAGATGGCCACGAAGGCCGCGCGCTGCTGCGGGAACGGCGTTTCGATCTGCTCGTGTTGGACATCATGCTGCCCGGGCCGAGCGGCCTCGAACTGCTGAAGGAGCTGCGCGAACGCGACCACGACACACCGGTGTTGCTGTTGACGGCGCGCGGCGACGAAGGCGACAGGGTGCTCGGTTTCGAGCTGGGGGCCGACGACTACGTCAGCAAGCCGTTCTCGCTGCGCGAGCTGCTGGCGCGCGTGAAGGCGATGTTGCGCCGGCGTGACCGCGGCCAGGCGGCGTTCGTCGAGCAGTTCGCGCTCGGCGATGCCGCGATCGATCTCGCGGCGTTCACGATCACCCGCGCCGGCGAAGTCTGCACCCTTTCGCCGAAGGAGGCCGGCATGTTGCGATTGCTGCGGCAGCGCGGCGGGCGCGCCGTGTCGCGCGCCGAGTTCCTGCGCGAGATCTGGGGCGACGACCAGTTCGTCGGGGACCGCACGATCGATACACACGTGCTCAACTTGCGGCAGAAGATCGAGCGCGATCACCGACAGCCGCGCCATTTGTTGACCGTGCACGGCGTCGGTTACCGCCTGGTCGAGCGGCCCGAGGCTTGACAAGCTGTTGACACCGATTCGATCGTCGCCGGACCGGGCGGCGTCGATGCAGCGGTCCAATCACCATCATGAAACACATCGCGCTGACGGGGTTGTTCGCCGTGTCGCTGGTCGCCCAGGGGCAGGAGGCCGCACGGCCGAAGTTTGAACTCGAGATCGCCGCGGCGATCGCCGCAGAGACACAGGAGCGGGATCTGCCGAAAGCCGAAAGACTGTATCGCGCGGCGATTGCCGACCAAGCGCTCAGCAAGGAGGCGCGCCGGTATGCGCGTTACCGGTTGGCGGGCGTGCTGCGCATGCTCGGTAAGAATCGGGAGGCGCGCGAGATTGCGCCGGATGCCGAGGAGCTGCCCCGATTGGTTGCGCAGGAATCCGCGCAGGATCGCGAGCGCCGAGCCGAGCTGCGAAACAAGGCGCGGGAACTGGTCCGCGAGATCGTGGCAACTCCGCGCAGGGGGATGCTCAGCCAATCGGGCGGCGCGTTCTTCGGTATGACGCGTGCGCAGGCCGATCGCTTGCAGTGGATCGGCGCGCCGGCGGTGCCCGAGGTGATCGCCGCGCTGCAGCAGCAGATGGCCGAGCCCGACGGCGGGGACTCGCCGGCGAGTCGCGGTCTGGTCCAGTTCTTGTGGAACGTCGGCGGGCCGCGCGCCGAGCGCTTTCTGATCGAGTGCGCCCGCGACGACGTGATGCAGGGCATCGCTGCGGACTGTGCGGGTGCGATCCGGGTGATCGACATCGACGCGCCGGTGCTGCGGGCTTACCTCGATCATGAGGATTGGGCGATCGTGCGGCGGCTCTTGCAGGGTGGGCCGATACAGGGTGGATTCGTGCAGTCTTTCGGCGGCATGCGAGGCATCCTCGCCCGTCTCGACGCCGAGCAGATGCTGGCGCTGGCAGAGCGGGGGCCGACTGGGATGAAGGCGGCCATGCTGCGGGAGCTGCCGGGCCGGTCGCTGACCCGCGAGCAGCTCGCGCGAGCGCACGCGCTGGTCGAGCAGGCGATCTCCGGCACCGACCCGGAGTTCGGCAAGGCGGCCGAGCTGTTCCTGTGCAGCACCGAGTCCCAACAATCGTCGACGGGTTTGGTGCGCTTGGTCGAACGGCTGCCCGACCTGCAACGGCGGAACGTGCCGATTGCGCCCTGGCATGACCATCGGCGGCAGGTCGAGCCGCGCCGGTTCAGCCGAATGGATACCGACGAGATCGTTGCGAAGCTGGATGGAGCCGCGCGGCGGATGGATCGCGGCCAGCGAAACAACGCGGTGTCGTGGGCGGAGTCGCTGATGGCGGCGTTGGTCGAGCAGGGAGACGATGCGACGGTTGCGGCGGCAATCGGCTGGTGGGATCTGGGATTCGATCTGGCCGGCGTTCTGCTGCGCCACATCAGTAAGCAGAACGCGGTCGCGTTGTTGCAGCGCTATGACGCGCTCGCCGGCGCCAGCGCCCGCTCCCTCACCGGTGCTGATCCGTCGGTGCTCGGTTGGTTCCGGCCAGAGCACATGAGCCCGGAGGCCTTGCCGGTGTTGGCCGAGTTGGCGGCGCGCGAAGATCTCGCCGCAGAGCGGGGCTACCTGGTTGCGCTGATGGGGGCGACCGGCGATCCCGCGGCGGTCGACCACGTGCTCGCCTTTTGGCGTGAGGAGAGTGCGCAGGTCTACCGGCGACCGGGAGGCGGATGGGTCGGGAAGTCGAGTGTGATCGTGGCCGAAGCGTTGGTTGCGCTCGCTGCGACCGACAGTGTGCGGGTGCGTGATGCGATCGTGCAGGTACTGCACGGCAAGGGTGATCTGTCGCCCGACAGCGCTCGGCGTTCGTCGTTGATGCTGTCGCTGATGTCCGCCGGCGATGTGCGCGCGCTGGACCTGCTGGTCGAGCAGGACTTCCCTGCGGCGGTAACGCATGCGTCCGGCCGGGGCATCGAAATGACGCCGTGGGTCTATCTGGTGATACGTGACCCCGAGCCTCCGCACGGCTTCACCCGCGCGCAGATCGTGGCCACGATGGCGCGTCGGGCGCCAGTGGACGGCGACGGGCGGATCGTGATGCCCGATGCCGTGCCGCTCGATCGCCTCGACGACGATCTGCTGGTCGAGTTCGCGCGACGTGACTACCGGGTGATGGGGCGCACCCAGCTCAACCGGAGCTGGCAGGAGGTCGCCTACCACCGCCTCGTGTCGCGACTGCAAGAGGGGGGCGACGTCGCGGTGCTCGATTCGTGGTTCCGGTCGGCGCTCGGCAAGCCTTCTACGCCGTCGACCTGGCTGACTCCCGAGTCCGCGAGCATCGGCCGCCGCTATGCGACCGAGCTGCTGGCCGTTCTCGACGGTCCGGACGAGAACTGGGCTTATCGCGCGATGCGCTGCCTGCTCTCCGCCGAAGGGCAGGTGGATACCGCCCGGCTGCTGCGCAATCGGCATGCTGCGGTTCGCCGGTATGCGATGAGTCGGGTGCGCCACGGCGATTTTGAGGTCGCGCCCGAGCTCGTCGTCGCATGCCTGGCCGATCGCGATGCCGAGGTGCGGGCGGACGCCGCGTTGGTGTTGGGTGCGATGGTGCACGAGGACGCGGTGCCGGGGCTGATCGGGCTGTTGCGCGATGCCGACGACCGCGTTCGCCAGAATGCCGCCGACGCGCTGACCCGAATCCGCTTCTACCACGAGCAGAAGGCCCACTGGGATCGGGTGCTGAAGGGGCTCGACGCATCGCCGCAGTCGGCGGTCGAGAAGCTGCTCCTGCAAGCGAAGCCGGGCGAACCCAAGGAGCAGCGCTTGCTGGCGATCGCGTCGCTTGGCGTGCTCGGCATGCCGGAGGCGTTGCCGTTCCTGATCGAGTGGTCGACCGATGCGGACCGCGCCCTCGCCGGAGCTGCCCGCGACGCGATCAAGGCGATCCACCGCAGGCCGCGCAAGTGACCTTCGGGCCCTTCGCACCGGTGGTGTGTTGTGGGCTGCGGGTGCGATCGAGACAACTTTCTGACCGGTGTCGGTGCCGTCGGTGGAGGGCCTCGTATCATCGCCGCCCCGATGTTCGACCCAATCCGCTCCACGATGGTCCTGCTGTTGGCGCTGGCTGCGCCGTTGAGCGGGCAGGACGATCCCAAGTTCACGCTGACCGCGAAGCTGGCGCCGGCGACCGCTGCGGCCGGCGACCCGATCGAGCTCGTGCTGATCGCCAGGACCGAGCACGGCTGGCACGCCTACGGCACGCTCGAGACCACCAACGTGCCGGTCTCGCTCGATACCGAGGCGCTGCAGCTCACCGGGCTCGAACTCGCCGGCGACGCGGTGATTCCACCGGGCGATCCGACCCCGACGCCGGTCGGAGAGTCCTACCCGCTGCCGGATACGTTCGAGGTTCGGGTCCCGTTGAAGGTCGCGGCTGGCGCGACCGGCGAAGTAAAGGTCGCCGGCGAGCTCGGCTATCAGATCTGCGATGCCAGCGTCTGTGAACGGCCGAACTCGGCGCCGTTCGTCGCGAAGCTGACGCTCGGCGGCGGCGGCGGTGGTGGTCTGGGTCTGAAGCCGGGTCTGATGCTCGACCCGGAAGAGAAGGTCGCGATCAGGGCGCGCTTCGATCCGGCGACTGTGCGCGCCGGTGAGGTGGCGACGCTGATCCTCGACGTGCACGTCGTCGACGGCTGGCATGCCTACGGCACGCTCGAGACCACCAACGTGCCGGTCGGCTTCGACCACGCCAAGCAGGACTTCGGCGATCTCGAGTTCGAAGGCGAGCCGGTGATCCCGCCCGGCGACGAGGAGGTCACGCCGATCGGGTCGACGTTCCCGTTGCCGCACGAGTTCGTCGTCAAGCAGGTCGTGCGCGTGCCGGAAGGCACGGAACCGGGCGAGATCGAGGTGCTCGGGGTGCTCGACTACCAAGTGTGCACCGACAGCTTCTGCGATCCGGTCGCCGAAGGGGAGTTCGAGGCGAAGCTGGTGGTGGAGGCCGGTGAGGCGCGCGCCGGTGATCGGGTGGCGCCACCAGACGAGCCGGCGAAGCTCGATTCCAACGACCCGTTCGCGACTTGGTGGGGGCTGATCCTCGCGTGCATCGGCGGCGGCCTGTTCGCCCTGGCGATGCCGTGCACCTATCCGATGATCCCGATCACGTTCAGCTTCTTCACCAAGCAGGCGGAGAAGAGTGGCGGCAACGTGGTGATGCTCGCCGTCGTCTACGGCCTGGGCATCATCGCGATGTTCGTCGGCGTAGGCGTCGCGCTGTCGGCGGTGATCATCGACGTGGTCA
>DRKG01000386.1 GCA_011051855.1 bacterium
CTGGTTTCGCACCGCACGCTGCTGCGCATGGTCGGCCAGGGTATGCGCGGCACCGAGCGCGCGCCGGTCGCGGTCAAGGACATCATGATCAAGGATCCGGTCACGGTGGCGCCGAACACGCCGACGCTCGAGGCGATCGAGAAGATGCGCGAGCACCGCATCGGCAGCCTGCCGGTGGTCGAGCACGGTCGGCTGGTGGGCATCATCACCGAGCGGGACCTGATCCGGGTCGCGGCGATGTTGTTCGAGAAGCATCTGCGCGAGAGCGACGCCGAATGAGCGGCACGATCGCCGAAGACACGCTGTCGCGCGAAATCGGTCGCTTCGACACCGGCAGACCAGGGCCGACGTTGCTGGTCACGGGTGGCATCCACGGCAATGAACCGGCCGGCGTGCGCGCCGCCGAGCGCGTCGTGGCAGCGTTGCGCGAACACGAACCGGAGCTGCGCGGTCGCTTCATCGCACTGCGCGGCAACCTGCAGGCGCTGGTCGAACGGCGGCGATTCGTCAGCCGCGACCTCAACCGCGGCTGGAGCCGGGCGGCGATCGCGCGCATGCAGGCGCTCGGGGCCGACGATCGCTCGCCCGAGGACGACAACCAACTCGAACTGCTGCGCTGCTTCGAGGAAGTCAACCGCACCGCGTCGGGGCCGATCCTGTTCGTCGATCTGCACACCAGTTCGGCCGACGGCCCGCCGTTTCTGTGCCTGGCCGACACCATCGACAACCGCCGCATCGGGCTCGCGACGGGGGTGCCGATCATCCTCGGCATCGAGGAGACCATCGCCGGCGCGTCGCTCGAGTGGTTCGCCGACCGCGGCATCGCCGGCTTTGCGGTCGAGGGCGGCCGCCACGACAGCGACGAGGCCGTCGACAATCACGAAGCGGTGCTGTGGATCCTGCTGGCGCGGCTCGGCATGGTGCCGGCGGGTTTCGTCGACCTTGCGCCGCATCGCGCGCGCCTGCGGGAGTCAGTCGGCGAAGCGCCGACGATCGTCGAGATCATCGAGCGCCACGCGATCGGGCCCGAGGACGGGTTCCGCATGGCGCCGGGCTTCGTGAACTTCGCGCGCGTCGCCAAGGGGCAGTTGCTGGCGATCGACCACCGCGGCGAGATCCGCGCCCAGCAGGACTGCCACGTGATGCTGCCGCTCTACCAGGAACTCGGCGACGACGGCTTCTTCCTGGCGCGGCGCGTGCGTGTGTTCTGGCTGTGGTTGGCGAAGTGGCTGCGGGCACTGGGCGTCGGCGCGCTGCTGCCGCTGCTGCCCGGTATCCGCCGCGCCCCGGACAGCCGCGATACCCTGCTGGCCAATCCGCGCGTCGCGCGCTGGTTCGTGGTCGAGGTCTTCCACCTGCTCGGCTACCGCAAGCAGAGTCGGCGCGGGGCCGAACTGGCGTTCCTCCGCCGCCGTTCGCGGCGCGAGAACCGCAGGTTGTAGGCCTGCCGCCCCGGCCGTGGGCGGTCAGCTCTGGGCGAGGTCGTAGTAGGCCGGATCGGCGACCTCCGGACACAGATCCGGTGGCAGCAGCAGCGTGCGCGCGCCCCAGATCTCGGTGAACACGCGGTACTTCAGAGCCGTCTGGTCGAGGTAGTCGACCCCGTCGCTGCCACCGGTGCCGACGCGGCGGCCGATCACGCGTTCGACCATGCGGGCGTGGCGCTGGCGGAACGCGAGCATCGCCTGCTCGGCTTCGACCAGGCCGTCGATGACCTTGCCCGGCCAGCTCAAGAGCGGCAGGCGGCGGTTGCTGTCGACGAACAGGATCGCCGCGCGCAGCCGGCGCACGAACGCGCGCTGCTCCGCCGGCACGTCCTCGGCCTCGAGGTGCCGCCGTGCGCCGCGCAGTTGGCCTTCGTAGCGCTGGCGCAGCCGTTGCTCGTCGGCGGGAGCCAGCGCCTGCACCTGGACGGCGTGCTCCAGGTTGCGCTCGTGCAACCGCTGGTGGCCCCGGTGGTAGCTCTCGATCCACTGCGCGACGACGTCGTCGTCGCCCGGATCCCCGGGACGACTGCCCTGGATCGGCGTGCGGTGCAACCAGGCGCGCACCGCGTCCTTCAGCGTCGGGGTGTCGGCCATGCGCCGCTGCACGCGATCGAAGGCCGGTGACGGCGTGCCGTCGTGGCTCTTCAGCGCGTCCAGGTAGCTGCCCTCGTTGCCGAGTGGAATGCGCTGCTCGTCGGGTTGGCCCAGCAGCACTTCGATCTCGCGCATCTGCGCCGACTGGAACCCGCTCGCCGGATTGAGTTTGTCGCGGAACGTCAGGTAGTCCTGCGTGCCCATCGTCTCCATCAGCCGGAAGTGCTGCGTGGCGAGGTCGAAGCAGATGGCGACGCGGCGCAAGCTGCTGACGGCTCCGGCGAGTGCGTCCTCGGGCACGCGCGGGCGCGCGAACAGGTTGCGCGCGGTGGTCAGCTCGCGCAACACGAGCTTGAACCACAGCTCGTCGATCTGGTGGATGACGAGGAAGCGCACTTCGTCGTCGCACAGTTCGGCCTCGTCTCTAGCGAGACCGTTCTGCAGCCGCAGCAGTTCCTCGACGCGGATGTAGTCCCAGTAGCTGGCCTTCTTGTCGGGCATCCGGGCGACCTTACCGCGACGGTGGGCGCGCGCCATACGCACCTGGACGCGAATGCCGGCTCAGCGTGACGACAGCGCGAAGTTGATCGTCAGCGTCTCCTGACCCGGCGCGATCACGACCTGCCGTTCGGTCTGCTTCATGTCGATCAACTGGTTGAACGGGTTGTTGGCCTCCTGGCGGGCGGCGGTCACCTTGTAGGTTCCAGGCGGCACGCGCTTGAGCATGCGGAAGTGGCCGGAGCCGTCGCTGAGCACGTTGGTGCTGAACAGCATGCGAGCCGCCGCCGCTTTCTGTTCCGGGGTCTGCTGCCCGCCGGTCGGCTGGTAGCCGTTCGGGTCCGGCGGCACCGACAGCACGACCTTGATCTGGCCGGTGGGCACGCCGTCGACGGTCGTGGTGCCCTCCACGATGCAGCCGGCTTCGAGCTGGATCACGCCGGCGTCGACCACCTGGCCTTCGTGATCCAGGGTGATGTCGGACACGTGGCCCTCGCAGTAGGCGGGATGCGAGACGCGCACCATGTAGTCGGCAAAGGCCAGCTTGGTGATGCGGAACACGCCCTGCTTGTTGGTGCGCACCTGCTTGGTCGAGTGCTTCTCCGGGATCATCGAGCGGAAGATCTCGAACAGGCCGGTGTTGGCGGCGATACCGGCGTTCATGTCGGTGCTGACCACGGCGCCGGCGACCGGCTTACCGTTGAAGTCGATGACGGTGCCGGTGATGCTCGCGCCGACGGTCAGGACGGCGACCACCTCCACGTCTTCGCTGGCGCCTTCGACGACCTTGAACACCGGCGACAGTGTCTTGGCGTGGTTGCGCTCCGTCAGTTGGAAGCGGAACTCGCCGGCCGGCAGCCCGTCGATGATCGCCCAGTCGCCGCGGTAGTCGCGCGGGCTGATGTTGCGATCCGGGAAGTCGAACACGTTGCCGATGTTGTCGGGGTTCTGCGGGTAGTAGCGCTTCAGGCTCAGCCGGTAGGTCTTGACCGGCCGGTTGTCAGAGCCGAGCACCTGCAGGCGCACGCGGCCGCGCGACTGCATGACGACCTTGATGTCCTCGTCGGTCAACGCGAGCGGCACCACCTGTTCGGTGAAGCGCGGGGCCGACACGGTGAGCTGGTAGGGGCCCTTGCGCAGCGCCGGGAACTCGAACTCGCCCGCGGCATCGGTGAGCACGGTCTCGTTCTGCGGCGTCTTGGCGCTCAGTCCGCGCGCTTGCACCTTGGCGCCGGCGATGCGCTTGCCGGTGGCGTCGACGACCACGCCGGTGATCGTGCGGCCGCGCTCCAACTCGAGGGTGAACTCGTTGGGCGCACCCGGCTTGAGCTGCTGGTTGCGCAGCATCGCCGATGCGTAGCCCGGGATCTCGACCGCGAGGTTGATCAGGCCCTGGCGCGGGCCGTTGGTGAACCGGAAGAAGCCGTTGGCGTCGGTGCGGACCTGCGAGCCGCGCTCGCGGCCCGGTGTCGCCATCATCGAATGCGAAGTGCTGCTCGAGCTCAGGAATACCGTCGCGCCGACGATCGGCTGCCGGCTCACCAGTTCGACGACGCGGCCCTGCACGAGCAGGCCTTCTTCGAGCACGAGGTCGCCGGCGTCGTACCAGTCGCCGCGTTCGATCGTCAGCGGTGCGCGCACGAACTCGGGATAGTTGTCGCTGACGACGCGCAGGTCGACGGGTTTGCCGACCTTGCGCACGCCGAGCGCGAACGAACCGTCGGCCAGGGTGACCGTCTGCGCGAGCGGCGGCTTGGTGGCGCCGGTCTTGTTGAGCAGGAACATGTCGATGGGGTTGGCCATCGCGTTCTGCAGCAACATCACCGGCACGCCGACGGCCGGCTGGCCGCTCGGCAGCAGCACCCGGCCCTTGATGCCCTGGGGAGCGTCGGCGTAGGCGTTGCCGACCGCGCCGGTGGCTTCGCTGCGCATCGGCTGCGGCTCGGCGACCACCTGCTCCGATTCGGCCTGCGGAGTCGGCTCCTGCGGGTCCTGCGGCTGCTCGACCTGCACTACGTCCGGAGCCTGGGGCACCACCGCCGGCGTGTCGCCGTGGTTCAGGTAGTAGTAGGCTCCGCCGGCTGCAGCGGCGAGGAGCAGCAGGGGAACGAGGATCTTGGCGGCGCTGGACACGGGGATGGGTCGGCGGTGGGTAAGGGTCAGTTGGCGGCGGGGACGTCGAGGTCGATGGTCACGACGTCCCGTCCCGCGGGGACGGTGAACTCGGTCTTGGAGTCGCGCAGGTTGACGATTTGCGTGAACACCTCGGCGTCGGCTGGGGAGCCGCCGACCGGAGTGGCGCGCAGTACGTAACTGCCCGGCGGTATCCGACGGACGAAACGGTAGCGACCTTCCCCGTTCGTTACCGTTTTCAGACGCAGGGACTGCTCGGCTGGCGTCTTCGGCGGGGTCGTCAGCAGCACCTTCACCTGTCCCGACACCTTGCCGCCGACCGTCACCTGCCCCTGCACGAGGCTGCCCCGAGCCAGGGGGATCGGTGGCAAGGTGCGTTCGCCGCCGCGGTTGCCGTCGATGTGCCGGATCAGGGCACGGCAGCCGTCGGGGTGCTCGACCTGCACCTGGTAGCTCGCCCGAGCGAGCCGCGCGAGCGTGAAGCGGCCCTGGCCATCGGTGCGCGCGGTGCGCCGGCTGATCTTGACCGGGACCGCGTTCAGGAACGTGCGGATCAGCGGGCTGTCCGGCCAACTGCCGTCGACCTGGGTGGTGACCACCGCATCGCGGAGCGGGTTGCCGTCGGCGTCGACGACCCGGCCGTGCAGCGTGAAGCCTTCGTCGGCGGTGACCGCCAGCCGCACGACGCTGCCCGCGGCGGCGCCTTCGGGCGGGTAGCGGAACGGGCGCGACAGGGTCTTGGCGAATCCGTCGGCCTCGACTTCGCAGACGAATACGCCCGCAGGAATACCTGCTACCTCGGCGTGGTCGGTGGCGCCGTCGAGGCGCACCCGCTGGTCGGGCACGCCGGGCACGGCGCCGATGTTGCCCGCCACCAGCGCGCTCTCGTCCAAAGGAGCGGCCGGGTCGGCGGCGAAGAACCGCCGCACCGCGAGTCGGTAGGTGCGCAGGATACGGCCGGTGGGGGCGCGCACGGTCACGTGCAGGCGCCCCATCGGCTCCATCGTCAGCAGCATCGGCTCGCCGGGCGTCGCCTCGCGCTGCTCGACGGGCGCATAGCCGTTGCAGGTCGCGCGCACGGTGTGGCGGGCCGCGAGCATGCCTTCGAGCCGGAACGCGCCGCGTTCGTCGGAGATCGCCACCACGGCGTCGGCGGCGGCGACCGGCGGCAGCGCCTCGATGCGCGCTCCTGCGATCGGCGTGCCGGTCACCGTCTGCACCGAACCGGTCAACGACCGTGCCGCCGGCAGCTCGAAGTCGACGACCGCCGGCGCCGTCGCATCCAGCTCGACGTCGGTCCGGGTCATCCGCACGAAACCGGGAGCGAACGCCGTGACCCGCACGGCTCCGCGGGCCGGCGCGTGCTCGATCCGGTAGCTCCCGTCGGGGTTGGCCTTGGCCACCAGCGTATCTTCGTTGTCCGGCAGAGCACGCAGGGCGGCGTCCGCGAACGCGCTGCCGGCGGCGACGGTGACGACCGCGTGCGGCACCGGCAAGCCGGGGCGGCCGGCGACCGTGACCCGGCCGCGGAGGGTCGCACCGGCGTCGAGGCGGATCTCGCCGAGGTCGTGCCACGAGCCCGCGACCAAGGAGAGGCCGGTGAGGTGCACGGTCGCGTGCCGCGCCGACACCACGTAGAGCTCGTAGAGCTTGTCCTGCGTCACCGCGAGGCCGACGGCGAACGCCCCGTTCCGGTCGGTGCGGTCGCTGGCGACGGGGGCGAAGAAATGCGGCTGTCGGGTCATCATCGGCAGCAGCAGCGGCTCGTTGGCGGGACTCTCGACGAGGTGCACGGCGACGTCCGCGACGGCCGCGCCGGTCGCGTCGACGACCCGGCCGCGCAGCCCCTGAGGGTGGTTGGCCGACACCGGGGGACGGGTGCGCACGAGGTCGGGCGCCGGCCGCCGGAACGGATCGTCGTTCGCCGTCGGTGGGACTTGCGCCGGCTCCGTCGTGGCGCGCGCGTCGGCGCCGCCGTCGGATGCGCCCGGTGGCGCCGCCGTCGGCGCGGGCGCGGATCCGTCCGGCCAGACGAGGAACGCGCCGATCGCGACCGCCGCCGCGAGCAGCGGCAGGAGCAGCGGAACGCGGGTTCGTGGAGAAGCGTCGGCGTCGGGCATCGGTCGGGCAGGTTACCTCACACCGATATCGGCGAGGACCGCCGGATCGGTCGAGCGGGTCCGGTTTCTGGTCCGGAACGAAACGCCGGACCAGGGAGGACTTCGCCGGACCTGTCGATAACTACCCACATTCGACGAACGGCGGGCACGTAGCGCAAAAAGCGTGGCCGGTCGGTGGGGCGGGGTTCGTATGGGCGGCAAACATGTTCGATCGTCCCATACTTCGCCGCGCGTGCATCGTGCTCGTGGCAGCTTTCGTCAGCGGTGCCCTGGCCGCGCAACACCACACGTTCGGCCTCGCCCAACCGGTCGATCTGGTCGCCAACGGCGCCTGGTATGGCGCCGGCTGCGGCGGCAACGGGCAGCCGGTCACGATCACCGCGACGCCCGGGATGCGGCCGGGCATGGTGTCCCGCCTGCGCATCGAGCACCTGCCGCCCGGGCAGACGGCGCTCCTGCTGCTCGGTTCGAGCGCGCAGGACTGGTGGGGGACGCCGTTGCCGCTCGCTCTCGGGGGCCTCGGCATGAACGGCTGTGAACTGTTGGTCGCGGCCGAGATGCCGGTGGTCTACGGGACCGGCTCGGGCACGGCGGTGGCCGACATCCGGGTGCCGGCGTTGCCGCAACTGGCCGCCCAACCGTTGTTCGTGCAGACGATGTTCCACCAGCCGTCGGCCAACGCCGCCGGAGTCGGCATGAGCCGCGGCTACGCGACCCGCATCGCGCCGTTTGCGACGCCGACCTCGTCGACGATGTCGATCAGCCAGCACGGCATCACGTTCACCTTCGCGGCGCCGGTCGAGGCCGGCCGGTTCGTCAACGGCGATTGGTTCGTGGTCGGGCCGGTGACGATCACCGCGATGAGCCCGCCGAGCGCGCTCGTCAACGGCCGGGTGGTGCACGGCGCGATGGTCGACCCCGATCCTTCGACGCAGAACCAGGGCTACGATTCGACCCTGTTCGATCCCCAACACTACAGCCACGGCCGCAACGCCGCGTGGGGCCTGTCGCCACAGAACCCGCTGGTGTTGCCGCCCAATCACAGCTTGATCAAGGCGATCAGCAACTTCGACCCGGCCCACCTGCCTGCGTTGAAGACCTGCAGCGTGTTGACCGTGCTCGACTCGGTGCCGCCGGAAGGTTCGTTCCGGCCGGCCTACGCGGGCAGCGAGCACGCGGTGCGCTACGACGTGCAGATGATCGACTGGCAGCGGCTGCTCTCGCTGACGCCCGCCCCCGGCATGCCGAATCTGGCGACCGCGCCGGCGCGGTTCGAGCGGCCGTGGCTCGACCACGCGCCCGGTTGGGCGACCCGCTACCTGCACCCGGTCGACAACATGCCGGACTACGGTCGCGACCTCGCGTCGGACTACAACGAGGCGGTGTTGATGTGCCACACCGATGCGCCGCTCGCCGCCAAGCAGGCGCTGGCGGTGCACCTGGTGCAGATCGGCATCGACTTCTTCGGCAACGTCGAGGGCGGCGCGTTCTGGGAAGGCGTCGGCGGGCACGGTTCCGGTCGCAAGCTGCCGATCCTGTTCGCGGGCGCCCTCCTCGGCGACCATCGCATGCTCGCGGTCGGCGCCGACTACCCGTCCGGCCGCAACCTCGACGGCACCTACACGATGCACTTCGGCGAGGATTGCCAGACGTTCTACGTCGAAGAGACGGCGCCCGGCGTGATCAACTGGGGCTTCGGCGGCTACCAGACGCAGCACCTCGGCATGCCGGAGTTCGGCTTCTCGCACACGCACTATCCTGACCAGGACGTGCTCGGCTGGACGACCAACTCGTACCGGCTGTGCTGCACCGCCAACGCGTGGATCGGGGCGGTGCTGGCGGCGCGCATGATGGACCTGGTCGATGCCTGGCAGCATCCGGCGCTGTTCGACTACACCGACCGCTACGCGACCACCGAGCCGCCCGGCTGGACGAGAACGTGGTCGCCGTGGGTCGGCGGGATGTGGGATCTGTACCGGCCGCAGTTCTGAGGCGGCACGTTCTGGCATCTGGTCTGCCGGGCGGGTCACCGGCCGGGGATTTCGCGCGCCGGGAGCATCGTTCGATGCGCTAATGTCCCGCGCAAATGACCCGCTCGTCGTCGTCATGCACCTGGCTTGCCGTAGCGGCGTCGGTGGCGGCGGCGTCGTGGGGGCTCTGGGCGTGGTTCGACGTTGCGCCGGACGCGACCACGCGCCTGCGCGACGATGCCTACTACGAGTTCGTGTGGGCGGCCAACGTCGCCGCCGGCCGCGGGCCGACGGTCAGCGACGGCGTCACGACCAGCGGGGTGCAGTGGTTGTGGAGCGTGCTGCTGGTGCCGTTCGGCGTGGCCGGGGCCGCGTTGGCGCCGTGGCTCGGGTTTCTGCTGCACGTCGCGACGGCCTGGATTTGGCTGCGCGTGCCGCGCGACCGCGTCACCGGCATCTGCCTGTCGCTGTGCTGGCTCGGCCACCCGTTGCTGTTGCGCGAGGCGCAGAACGGTCAGGAGACCGCGCTGGCGACCTTCTTCGCCTGCCTGCTGGTCGCGCAGCGGCGCGCGCCGGAATCGCGCTTCGTGGCGCTGTCGGTGCTCGCGGTGCTGGCGCGCAGCGACCTGTTCGGGCTGGTGCTGGCGTTGTCGATCGCGCGTCATCGTGCCGCATGGTGGCGCGCGCTCCCGTCCCCGGCGCTCGCGTTCGCGGTGCCGGCGATTCCGAACCTGCTGTATGGCGGCGGTCTGCTGCCGGATTCGGGCATGCCGATGGCGTGGCTGTGGCACGAGAACCTGACCGCCTCGCAGGGATTCTGGCCGACGCAATGGTGGTTCACCCGCCCGGTCCTGCTCGGCGGGCCGTTCGCGCTGGCGTCGGTGTTCGGCTACGGGTTGGTCGCGTTTCTGCTGCTGCGGCCCTACTGGCCTCTCGCCCTGCGCGTGGTGCCGGCGGCTTTGGTCGGCATCGCGCATGCGTTCGGCGGGCACGATCTCGCCGTCGCCGGCATCTGTGCGCTCATGTTGCTGCTGCTGCCGGCCGCTGGCCGTCGCCGACCGGACCCCGACCTGCTCGCGGTCGCGGTCGGGCTCGCGGCGATCGTGGTGCTGCACTGGGCGGTGCGATGGTATCCGCGTGATTACTACCTGGCGCCGTTGGTGGTGGCGCCGTTCTTTGCACTGCAGCGGCGCGGTCGCATGCGCATCCTGCTGTTGGCGTTCGCCGTCGTGCAGATCCAGGACGGCTGGCGGGTGACCGAGGAACCGCTCGGTGGGCAGGCGACGATGGCGCTCGCCGGCCGGGAACTGCACCGCGTGCTGCCGCCGGGTGAGCGGGTCGGCTGTTTCAACAGCGGGCTGGTCACCTGGTTCGCCGACGTCAAAGCGCCGAGCGAAGAGCGGCGTCGGGTCGTCAACCTCGACGGCGTCGTCGACCACCGCAGCTTCCGGGCGCTGGCGGCGCATCGCCTGGGCGACTGGCTCGATCGGGAAGGCATCCGCTTCGTGCTGGATGCCGCCCATCAGTTCGCGCTGGATCCGGCGGTGCCGCACGCGTCGGGGCGGTTCTTCGGGGAAGGTTTCGACCCGGAGCGGGATCTGGTGGAATGCGCGCGCTTCGTCTCGCTCGACGCCCCGGCCGGCAGCCCGCCGATGCGTCTCTACTGGCGGCGCGGGCGCGGGCAGCCCCCCCTGCCCGGTCCGCCTGGCCTCGCATCTTCGCGGTCGCTGCTCTGGCGGGCGCGCGCCGGCGAGTCCCTGGTCCTGGTGTGCGGGGACGTGCGCGAGGAGCTGCACGCCGTCGACGTCGCGACCACGGTGGTGCTGGCGCCCGATCCGCGACGGCGCAAACCGGATGCGCGCCTGGTGGTCGAACGCCGCTGAGGCTGCGCGATCCGCGCGCATGCGGCCGCCAGTCGGGATCTCGCCTTTGCGTTCGGCGGGGCTTGCGTTCAACTGGTCGCGCCATGAACCGCACGACGCTCTCCGAACAGTTCTTCCGCGACCAAGCCAGCGCCTCGGCGACGGGGGGACTGTCGACGGTACTCAACCGCCTCAGCCTGGTCGCGCGCATGCTGGCGAGCGAGATCATGCGCGCCGGGTTCGTCGGCAAGCTCGGCTACACCGGAACCACGAACGTGCAGGACGAGGACGTGCGGGCTCTCGACGTGATCGCCAACGACACCACGCTGCAGGTGTTCGAGAACATGCCGATGATGGCGGCGATCGCGAGCGAGGAAATGGAAGACATGCACGTGCTGCCGGGCGGCCAGGACGGCAAGTACCTGCTCGCGATCGATCCGCTGGACGGTTCGGGCAACGTCGACGTCGCCGGCCAGATGGGCACCATCTTCGGCATCTATCGCCGCCGCGAACCCGGCCGCCCGGTGCAGATGGACGAGTTCTTCCAGCCCGGCCGCGACCTGATCGCCGCCGGCTACGTGCTCTACGGGCCGTGCACGATGATGGTCTACACCGCCGGCGGCCCGGTGAACGGCTTCACGCTCGACCGCTCGATCGGCACGTTCTTCCTGACCCACCCGGACCTGCGGATCCCCGAGGGCAGCGGTGCCTATTCGGTCAACGAGGCCAACGAGGTCAAGTGGGACGACAAGACCCGGGCCATGGTCGCGGCGTTCCGCCGTCAGGAAGCCGACTGCGGCAAGCGCGCCGCGCGCTACGCCGGAGCCCTGGTCGGCGACTTCCACCGCACGCTGCTCAAGGGCGGCATCTACATGTATCCCGGCACCACCGACAAGCCGCAGGGCAAACTGCGGCTGCTCTACGAGAACGCCCCGTTGGCGTTCGTCTGCGAGTGCGCTGGAGGTGCTGCCAGCGACGGCCGGCAGCCGGTCCTCGACATCGTGCCCGAGGGCCTGCACCAGCGCACGCCGCTCTACTTGGGCAGCAAGGGCGACGTCGCCGAGGCCGTGCGGCGCCTGCGGTAGCGCGACGCTCCAGCGACGCTCTCCGGGCGATCACGGGCCCGATCGCGTCAGTTCCCGATCAGGGCGCGGCCACCCTGGGTGGCGCCGGGGAACAGCACGACGGTGGTCGGGTCGAGCACGATGCCCTGGGTGTAGATCGACAGTGCCAAGAGGCTGGTCTGGTTGGGGATCGGCAGGCCGTAGGTGGCCGTGCTGTTGCTCGCGGCCGCGATTTCGAGCAGATCGGCGCTGGCGAGCAGGTTGCACCCCGGCAGGCCGACCGAGCTGAGGTCGAACGGCAGCGGGATGCCGTTCCAGACCTGGTTGGACAAGCCGAGCACGACCACGACGCCGAAGTAGTTGTCGAGGTTGTCGAACGTCAACGTCAGCGTCTGGCCGATCGTCGGCGTCGAGCCCGACAGACCCGGGGTGCCGCTGACGATGTCGCAACCTTGGCCGTAGAGCGTGAATAGCCCGTTGTTGGTGCCGTCGTACTCCCACGTGTCGGAGCTGAACGAACCGCCGAAGCCGCCGTGGATGACGAACCGGCCGCGCGCCGCATCGTAACCGTGCTGGGTTTCCGTGCTGTTGCTCGGAGGGCTGCCGGGAATGGCGATCTGCACCCACTCGCTGCCGGCGTACTCGTAGGTGTCGGTCAAGATGTCGGTGCCGTCGAAGCCGCCGTAGAGCACCGTGCGGCTGCGTTGCGAATCGAACGCCATGGCGAAGCGGAACCGCGGCGTCGGGCTCACCGCGGGCGTCACCTCGACCCAGTCGGCGCCGTCGTACCACCAGGTGTCGCCGTAGACGGTCTGCGTGGTCTCGTTGCAGCCGCCGAACAGCACCACCCGGTTCAGCGATGGATCGAACACCATGCCCATTTCCTCGCGCGGCGTCGGAGCGTGCGCGGTGGCGACCTGGGTCCAGTCGCTGCCATCGAACTCCCAGGTCTCGTCGCTGGCGCCGTTGCCGTCGCGGCCGCCGAAGAGCACCATGACGCCGCGCGCCGAGTCATAGGCGAGGCCGTAGAGGAAGCGCGCGCTGGGGGTGTTCAGGGTCGGGATCTGCGACCACTGCGAACCGTCGAACTGCCAAGTGTCGTTGTTGAGGCCGCCGATGGTCGGCGAGCGGCCGCCGAAGGTCAAAAGCCGGTTGGCGGCGGCGTCGGTGACCATGCGGTGTCCCCAGCGGGCCGGGGCCGGAGCCGACAGCAGGGTCCACTGGCCGTTGTAGGTCCAGGTCTCGTCGAGGATCTGGCTCGGCGTCGCGGTGAGGCCGCCGTACATCACCAAACGGTTGGTGCCGGGGTGGAACGCCATGGCGCCCGCGCGTCGCGGCGATGGCACCGTCGTCGGCGAGGTCTGGGTCCACTGAGCGCTCAACGTCGCGGTGGCCGACAGCAGGAGGAGAGGGAACGTCAGGGTGTGGCGCATTGCTGGATTCCGAGGGCCATCCGGCGGGGTCTCCGGGGCCGTGCTCATCCAAGGAATCTAGCCCAGACGTGGCGCGCGTGCCTACCGGCTCTGCAGAATGTCCCGATGCCCGAACCCGCTCCGACCATCCAGGTGACGTTGCGCTGTTTCGCCGCCGTGCGAGAAGCCCTTGGCAGGGAGGAAATCGTCGTCGAGGTGCCGCGAGGCACGACCGTGCACGGCCTGCGGGAAAGGCTCGCTGCCGACCACCCGGAACTGCTGCGCGTGCCGGTGGCGTTCGCGGTCAACCGCGACTACGCGCGCCCGGACGCCGAACTGCACGCGGGCGACGAGGTCGCGTTCATCCCGCCGATCAGCGGCGGCTCGGGCAGTCGCGAGCTGTATCGCTTCGACCTGACCGAGGACGCGATCGACCCGCGCGCCCTCGAGACCGAGTGCCGCACCGATGCCGACGGCGCGGTGGTCACGTTCGCCGGCACCACGCGCGACCACAACGACGGCGCCGAGGTGCTGTCGCTGAGCTACGAGACCTACACCGAGATGGCGCAGCGCGTCATGTGCAGCCTGTTCGAGGAGGCGATCAAGCGCTTCCCGATCACGCGCGCGCGCGTCGTGCACCGGCTCGGGGAGGTGCCGGTCGGCGAGGCCTCGGTGGTGGTGGTGGTGACGTCGCCGCACCGCGGACCGGCGTTCGACGCCTGCCGGTTCCTGATGGATCGGCTCAAGAACGAGGTGCCGATCTGGAAGCGGGAGAAGCTGCGGGACGACGGCGGCGAGCGCTGGGTCGGCGACTTGCCGAAGCCGTCGGGTGAATGATCTTTGGTGCGTCGGCGCGGCCTTGGCTACAAAGGCGTGCCTATGAAGATCCGTTCCGTCACCGCCGCGCAGGCTTGCCGCGGTGAAGCCGTGTTCGTCCTGCTCCCCGATGGTCGCGTCGACTCCGGCGAGGCGCTGGCGGAGCCGCTGAAAGGAGCCCGGGCGACCGGCGACCTGAAGACCTCCTTCCGCGCCGTCGGCTTGTTCCACCAGCCGAAGGGCGCGGCCATCCGGCGGCTGGGCACGATCGGGCTCGGTGGGCGTCGGGAACTCGACACCGAGAAGCTGCGGCGGGCGGCGGCGCTGGCGCAGCAGCGGGCGGAGAAACTCGAAGTCGCCTCGTTTGCGCTGGTTGTGCCGAAGCAGGCGCAGGCCGGGCTCGCGGCCGAGGACGTCGGGCGGGCGCTCGCGGAAGGCTTGGTGCTCGGCGCCTATCGCTACGACGCCCCGCGCAAGGAGCGGGCGGGCAAGCGCTTCGCGACGGCCGCCAAGGTCGCGGCGGTCGGTCTCGATCGGCGCGCGGCGCAGGCGTTCGCGCGCGGTCTGCAGCTCGGTGCGATCGCCGCCGAGGGGGCGGTGTTCGCGCGCGATCTGGAGAACCAGCCGGCGAATCTGCTGACGCCGACGGCGATGGCGGCCAAGGCGCGACGGCTCGCCGGCGGCCGGCTGAAGGTCAAGGTGCTCGACGAGCGCGCGATGGCCAAGCTGAAGATGGGGGCGCTGCTCGGCGTTTCGCGCGGCAGCCGCCAGCCTGCCCGGCTGATCGTGTTCGAGTATCGCACGCCGGGCGCCAAGGGCAACGTCGCGGTCGTCGGCAAGGGACTGACGTTCGACAGCGGCGGCATCTCGATCAAGCCGTCGGCGCGCATGGACGAGATGCGCTACGACATGTGCGGTGCCGGCGCGGTGATGGGCCTGTTCCACGCGCTCAGGCACGGCGCGCTCGGGACCCACAAGCCGAAGAAGAACCTCATCGGGGTGATCGCCGCGGCCGAGAACATGCCCGACGCCGACGCGCAGCGACCCGGCGACGTGGTGCGCGCGATGGACGGCCACACCATCGAGGTGCTCAACACCGACGCCGAAGGGCGCCTGGTGCTCGCCGACGCGATCTGCTACGCGAAGAAGTTCTACCAGCCGGAGAAGATGTGCGACCTCGCCACGCTGACCGGTGCGGTGGTGGTGGCCCTGGGCCACGAGTGTGCCGGTATCATGGGCAACGACCAGACGTTGGTCGACGAGCTGATCGCGGCCGGCAAGCGCGCCGACGAACCGCTGTGGCAGTTGCCGTTGTGGCAGTGCCACAAGGATCAAGTGAAGAGCAAGTTCGCCGACCTGGCCAACATCAACTCGCCGGCCCACGGCAACGGTTCGACCGCCGGTGGCGCCTTCTTGAGCTACTTCGTCGGCGACACTCCGTGGGCGCACCTCGACATCGCCGGCGCGGCCTACGGCGCGTTGCCCAAGGACCACTACACCGGCGGTGCCACCGGGACCGCGGTGCGCACGCTGGTGCGCTGGGCCGGATCGCTCTGAGCGGGCGGCCCGCGAGCGGGACGTGGGTCGTAGGATTTCTGGTCACGTTTCGCCGGTGGCTGTTTCCCGCCGGATGGTCCGTTCCGTCCTCACACCGTGCCCGAAGGCCAACCGATCCCGATCGAGCAACTGCTCGCCGAATCCGCCTGGATCCGCTCGCTGGTGCGCAGCATGGTCCAGGACCCGGAGTTGGTCGATGACGTCGTGCAGGAGACGTGGCTGCGGGCGCTGCGGTCGGGGCCGCGCGCCCAGCACGGGCGGCCTTCGCGGCGGCGGTGGCTGGGCACCGTCGCCCGGCGGGTCCTGATCCGCAGGCGCGCGAGCGAGGCGGCTCGACGGCGGCGCGAGCAGGAGGTCGCGCAGGACGCGAGCACCGACCCGGCAGAACTGGCCGAGCGGGTCGCGCTGCAGCGCGATGTCGCGCACGAGGTTCTGCAGCTCGAGGAACCGCACCGCACGGCGGTGATCCTGCGGTATCAGGAAGGGCTGCCCAGCAAAGAGATCGCGGC
>DRKG01000387.1 GCA_011051855.1 bacterium
AACACCGCGACGGCACCGGCCTTCCGCTGCACGCGCACTCGGTCGGCCGCCGCACGATGCAGCGGTGGTTCGGCCTCGGTTGGTGGCGCGTCGTGCCGCAGTTCCTCCGCGGCGGCCCCGGCCCGTCGAGCTGAAACCGCCCGAACGAACCCGATCAGCTCGCGGAGCGGTGCTTGCTCAGGTCGACCATCGGGGCGCCGGCGTGCCGCTGCAGGCGCTCGACGAGCGCTTCCAGTTGCTCGCGGCCTTCGACCCGCGGGCTGCGCGCCAGCACCGAGCCGTCGCGGTCCTTCAGCACGGCGAACCACTTGCCGTCGTCGGCTTGGTGCGGCACCAGCCGTTCCTCCTCCCGCAGCGAGTTGCGGGCGTGCAGGATCTCGTTCTGCGTCATGATCTTGCTGGTCGTGCCGAGACCGCGCAGGATCACCTCGCCGTCACCGGTCCGCAGTTGGAAGAAGAACGAGCCACCGTCGTCGGTCACGATTTCGAAGCGTGTCGCCATAGGTCACCTCCACGGGGTTTGACGACTGCGCGCGGGAGCCGGGTTCCGCTGGGCCGTGTGCCATTGCGAGTCTGGGACACGGCGGTGACGGATCGTCAGGAATCGTGACGGCGGATCACGGCCGCTCGGCTTCGGCCGTCGTCGTGGTCGCGTTCGCCCGAGCGCGTTCCCGGCGTTTGCGGCGGCGCTCGTCCATCATGCGACTGTGGGCCAGGGCCGAGCGTTGCGCCTGGCGTTGCCCCCAGAAGATCAACACCAGCATCAAGAGCGCGACGCCGCCGATCCAGATGCCGATCTCGCGCATCGTCTCGCCGGTCGCGAGGTCGAACAGGTCGAGGTCGGCCGCCACCAGGAGAGGCACTTGGATTCGCCTGTTCTGCTGGGTGTCGTAGCGGAACCAGCGGTAGTAGTAGCCGCGCACCTCGAGCTGCGCGCGCAGCGGCAGCTCGCGCACCTGCTTGGGCACCCAGATCGGCATCAACATGCCGCCGAAGCCGCTCACCTGCACCCAGACCGCCGTCCAGAACTTGATGTTCGCCGGGTTGGCGCCGGCGGCGATCGTCTGTCGGCGGATCAGCGTGCCGAAGACCCGCATCGGCTCGCCGCGCCGGACCTCGTTGGCCTTGAGTTGCTCGTAGAACTCGGGGATCGGCGGCACCTTGCGCCATTCGGCGAGCGACATCCGGTCGCGCGTGTCGCGCGCGAAGGCGCCGAGGTGCCACAGTGCCTCGCTCTGGTCCTCGTCGACGGTGCGAAACGGCAGATCCCGCGGCCACCAACTGCTGTCGTCGACGCGGTCGAGCAGTTCCTGGTCGAGTTCGGTCACTGGCGGCCAGTCTTCGTAGTCGCGCTGCAGGCAGCGACCGACCAGCATCGGTGCGGACTGCAGCTCGATCGGGTAGGTCAGGTCGCGCAGCTTGTAGAGGTAACCTTCGGCGCGTGCCCAGCCGCCGACCTCGATGGTTCGGTCCGGTTCGATCGAGAACGCGGTCAGCACGTGCTCGCCGTCGGCGAGTTCGAGGATCGCTTCGTAGATCTTGTAGTTGGCGATCGGGTGGCCGTCGCGAGGGCCCGACAGGTTGACCACGCGGCCCTCGTACCAGAGCCAGCGATACCGCCAATCGTCGATGTCGGCGCGCAGCTCCGCGACCGGCACCATCTCGGCCGGGATCCCCAAGGCCGCCGCGACGCTGGGACCGACGTCGATCGCCTTCGCCAGCAGGTGCCGCAGCGGCTCCTTGTCGAGCAGGAGGCGTTCGCTGCGGGTGGCGTCGCGGGTCTCGGCGAGGATCCGTTCGTCGAGTTCGGGCACCGGTACGATCCGCTCGACCGCGATGTCCGGGGTCACCTCGCCGTGCTCGATCGCGTTGAGCAGCACGAAGGCGTAGGCCATGCAGGCGACGATCGAGCCGGCGACCGCGTAGCGGACCCACTTGGGCATTCGCGGCAGCATGCGGGATTTGCGCTGGGGGAGCGTGTTCACTGGCTGGACCAACGGGCGAAGTGCCCGCCCGGTTTGCTCGTTCCCACCCGGCTGCTCAACTCTCGGGCTTGTCGAACAGGCCGCCGAGGTGGAAGTTGGCGATGTCCGAGCGGTCGACGATGGTGGCCGCGTTGACGCCCAGCGTGATCGCGATCACCTCCGCGATCTCCTCGCTGGTCGCGCCTTCGCGTTTGGCCTTCTTCAGGTGGCCTTCCAGGCAGCCCTTGCAGCCCGAAGTCAAAGCGGCGGCGATCGCGATGAACTCCTTGGTCTTGAGGTCGAGACGCGTCTTGCCGTAGGTGGCCTTGTAGAAGCCCATGTAGAGCTGCTTGAGCTCGGGGGTCAGCAGGGCGTAGCTGCGCATCGAGGCGCTCGGCACGCGGCCGTCGGCGAGTGGTTCGGCGGCGTTCTCGGAGTTGGCGGTGCGGTTGGAGTCGTCGGTCATGGCGGAGGTGGAGGGGCTGCCCGGTGGCTCTGGGCACGAAGGTGCGGGTATACGCCGAACTCCGCAAGTTGCGGCCAGATTATTGCAAGCTGAGCTGCAGGCGCACGATCGCGTCGCGGTCGGCGTCGTTTTCGAGCTGCTCGAAGGCGCGCTCGAACGGCAGCCACTGCAGCTCGCCGATCATCGGGCCGGGGTGCACCTCGTCGGCCGGAGCGCCCGGGCTGCCGGCCTGCCAGGCGTACAGCCATTCGATGATGCCGAGGTCTCCGAACAGCTCCTTCTGCGGTTGCAGCAGTTCCTGCAGGTGCACGGGGCGCTTGAGGCCCGTCTCCGCCTTGACCTCGCGCCGGATCGCGTCCTCGAGCTTTTCGCCCGGTGTCACCGGGCCGACGACCGGACCCAGCGGCCACTCCTCACGCGGTTTGTGTCGCAGCAGCAGGAACTCGACCCGCCGGTCGAGCACCTGGAACACGAAGACACGCACACGGTGTTCTAGGTTGAACATGCTGGTTTCGACGCCGGGTATTGGGACCCCGCACGTCTTCCTACCAGTCCGAATCGTCCGGGATACCCGTCGTGTTGAAGTCGATCGGCGGGTTTTCTCGCCCGGGGACTCCCGGCTCGTCTCAACGGTGCTGCCGGCCCTTCTGCCGCTTGTCCGCGGAGCGGAACATCCGCCCGACGAAGGCGAACGAGTAGGGCAGCGTCTCGTGCTGGAAGCGGTTGCCCCAAGAATGGCCGCCGCCTTCGATCAGCCGCCAAGTGTGCTCGACCTTGCGCTTGTCGAGGCATTCGTGCAACAGGCCGTTGCCGACCGCGAAGCCGTAGCGGTCCTTGCTGCCGGCGTCGAAGTAGATGCGCAGGCGTCGCAGGTCCGCGACCTTGGCCGCCTGGGCGATGCACAGCGGGTTGGCCTTCTGCCACGGTTTCTTCCGGATCGGATCGCCGAACACCTCGTCGAGGCCGAGCCGCGACGCGAACTGCTTGAGCCGCGGGGGCAGGTCGTCGGGGTCTTCGGCGAACACGGCCGAACTGTGCACCGCGACGGCGCCGAACAGGTTCGGGTGGGTGAACGCGATCCGCAGTGCCCCCATGCCGCCCATGCTGACGCCCATGATCGCGCGCTGCTCGCGGCGCGGGCTGACGCGGTAGGTCGCGGTGACGTGGGCGAGCAAGTCCTTGCTGATCAGGTCCTCCCAGCGCTGCTTGTCGCGGTTCACGTACATCGACGAACGGCCGCCGTTGGCGGTCACGAACACGCACGGCGGCAGCTTGCCGTCGCTGACCGCCTGGTCGAGTTCGACCGCGCCGCCGCGCGTGTAGAATCGGTTGTGGTCCTCCCACATGCCGTGCAGCCAGATGATCAGCGGATAGCGCCGGTCGCGGTTCTCGGCGTCGTCGTAGCCCTTCGGCAGAAAGACGCCGTAGGGCATGCGGCGGGCGACGGCGGCGCTGTCGAACTCCTTCTCCGCGTAGGTGAAGTTGCGCATCTCCGTCGGCGACAGGTCGCGCCGTCGCCGTTGGCCCGGAAGCAGGGTGGCGACGGTGAGCATGAGGGCGAAGGGGAGGAGCGCGCGCATTCGGTTCCTTGGTATGGGGGCCGACGGTAGTTTTGCACTCCGCCCTCCCCGCGCCCAAGGGCCCCCGCACGAAAAAGCCGTGGATCCAGCCGCCCAACGACTCGCGCCGCTGCTCGACCGCATGCTCGACTACGAGCGGCTGCGGCCGACCGAGCGGGCTTGGGATCTCACCGGGATGCGGCGGTTGTTGCAGCGATCGGGCTGGTGTCCCGGCGCGCGTCCCGCCGTGCAGGTGGCCGGCAGCAAGGGCAAGGGAACGGCCGCGAGCTGGCTGCACGCGCTGGTCGTCGGCGGCGGCGGGCGCGCCGGGCTCTACAGCTCGCCGCACCTCACGACGCTGCGCGAACGCATCCGGGTCGGCGAACAGTGGGTGCCGATCGACGAACTCGCAGCGATCCTGGAACGACTCCTGGCCCTGGCCGGCGACCAGCCGCCGACGTTCTTCGAGGCGATGACCGCCGCGGCGGTCGAGTGGTTCGCGCGCCGGCGCTGTGACGTGGCGATCTACGAGGTCGGCCTCGGTGGTCGTCACGACGCGACCACCGCGATCGACGTCGATGCCGCGATCGTGACCCGGGTCGAGCTCGAACACACCGAGGTGCTCGGTGCGACGATCGCCGCGATCGCCGACGAGAAGGCGCAGGTGATCCGGCCTCACGGGCTCGGATTGACCGCCTGTACCGGCGAGGCGCTGCGCATCGTGCGCGAGCACGCCGATCGGGTCGACGCCGAGTTGCTGGTCTTGGGGGAGGACTTCGCGCTGGTCGATGGGGTCAGGGCGAGCGATGGCCTGGGCGGGACGCTGCGCTTGCCCGACGGCGAGCGCCGCCGTTTCTGGCTGCCGGGGGCGGCGATGTTCGAGCTGCCCGCGTTCGCGCTGGCGGCGGCGGCCTTGGCGCGGGTCGCCCCGCAGTGGCTGCCGCCGCTCGACCCGGCGCCGCGCCCGCTGCTGCCGTGCCGGTTCGAGGTGTTCGAGGAGCCCGACGGCGAGGTGTTGGTGCTCGACGGCGCCCACACCGAGGACTCGCTGCGCGCGGTCGCCGACGAACTCGCGCGGCGCTTCCCGGGCAGGCGGCCGGTGGTGCTGACCGCGGCCGCATCCGGCAAACGCTGGCGTGAAGGCTTGAGTGCGCTGCTGCCGCTTGCCGATGACTTCGTTGTCACCGAGCTGACGGGCACTCCCGGCGAGCCGGCCGCGGCGATCGCGAGCTGGCTCGTCGACAACGGCGCGCGAAGCGAAGTGGCGGCCGACGCATCGTCGGGGCTGCGTCGCCTGCGCGAGCGCCCCGGGCCGCGCCTGGTCGTCGGTTCGTTCTACCTCGCCGGTGCCGTGCGTCGGCTCGTCGCGCGACCGGACGAAGACCACGACAGATGAACGAAGACCAGGACCCGAACGCAGGCGTCGCCGCCCCCGTGTTCGTCGAGGACGTGTTCCTGACCGACGTGTTCCTGATCAAGGGCCGCCTCGCCAACAAGACCCGGCGGCTCTCGAACGTGCTCGAGGACTATGAACGCCGCTACCTCAAGGTGCAGGACGCGACGCTGGTGTCGTTGCGCACCGACGAGGTCATCCAGACGCCGGTGGTGATGGTCAGCGTCGACGAGCTGATCCTCGCCCACGAGCTGGTCGACGTCGCCGGCGACGACGGCCTGCGCCGCCTCGCAGACAACGACAAGTCGCACAAGATCCGCGCGTTCTACAACGGATCGGTGCAGTTCGAGGTCGGCGGCCGGATCGAGCCGGGCGCCTATGAATCGAACGCGCTGACCAAGCGCAGCTACTTCATCATGGCCGAACCGGTCGTGCGCGGCCTCGACCTGAACCGGCCCGAGCTGGCGCTGCTGAAGAACCTGCCCTATGCGATCCTGAAGAAGGACCGCATGGCGTACGTCTACGACTTCTCGTAGGGAATTGCAGGGTTGTGCGTCACGCCGGTGTGGCGCAACCTTGCCGCGTGGCCCGGCCTCCGAAGAACCGCTGGACGATCCCCGTCGCCGACGGTCCGGTGGGCGTCGTCGCCGACCGCATCACCGCCGCAGCCGTCGGCGGGGTGGCGGTGTTCCTGTCCGTCGCGCTGATCGGCGCCGATCCGGACGCTCGCGGCCACGGCACGCACGAGCAGTTCGGCATGGACCCGTGCGGCTGGCCGCTGGTCTACGGCATCCCGTGCCCGACCTGCGGCTGCACCACCGCCGCGACGCAAGTGGTGCACGGCGACCTCGTCGGCGCGTTCGTCACCCAGCCGTTCGGCGCGGTGTTTGCGCTGCTCGGCATGCTGGCCGGCGCGCACGCGATCCTGTGCCTCGTGCGCGGTCGCTCGTTCGTCGACGTGCTGGTCCGGGTTCCGTTCTGGAAGATCGTGTTCTGGATGTTCGTCCTGCTGTTGGCCTCGTGGGGCTACAAGTACCTCGTCTGGGAGGGGTGACCGGCGGTTGCCGGCCCTCGGCGTAGCGATGGGTGGGCCTTCGACGCTCGGTTCGATCAGTGCGGGCGGCGGCGACCACCGCCGCGCGGTTGCGCTGCGGCCTTCTTCGGCCCCGGGCGTTCGCATGCCAGTGCGTCGTGCAGCATGCGCAGATAGGACTGGTAGCGAGTCGCCGGGATCTCGCCGTGCTCGCACGCCGCTTTGACGGCGCAAGCGCGTTCGCCGTCGTGCAGGCACGAGCGGTATTCGCACTGAGGGAGCCGCGTCGCGATCTCCGGGAACAGGAACTGCAGTTCCTGCGAGCCGGTGTGGAACAGGTGGAAGTTGCGCACGCCCGGTGTGTCGAGCACGTGGCCGCCGCCGG
>DRKG01000388.1 GCA_011051855.1 bacterium
CATGATGTCGTGCCCCCGACGGGCGAATCCCGCGCCCGACGCTCGCGGACACGGTTCACCAGCAGGGCCACTGATCGGAGTAGGATGCGCGCCATGCGCTGGCTTGTGCTGGTGATCGTGTCGGTGGTCGGGATCCTGTGGTGGCAGGGCGGCGGCGACCCGCTTCCGGCGCCGGCGGTGGTTCCGGGCGATCGGGGAGCGAAGTGCGTCGAGGCCGCGCACGCGCCGGTGGAGCCTTCTTCGAGGGGGCCGGTCGCCGCCTCGACCCAAACCGCCGTCGACCGTGCGACGTCGCCAGCCGGTGCGGAGACGATGCACACGACGGTGGTCGTGTACGACCGGACGGGAGCCCCGATCGCCGGGGCGCGGGTTGTGGCGTTCGCCGGCGAGCACGATCTGGCGGCGGCGGTCAGCGGTTTGGACGGCGTCGCGCGGATGGCGGAGCAGCCGATCGGAACGGCGTTCCGCGTTCGTTCCCGCGGCCATGTTCCGTACGTGGGTTCGCTCGCCGGGGCCCTGACGCGGGTGACGATGGCGCCAGCACCGCGGCTCCGTGGGCGGGTGTTCACGTGCGCGGGTGAGGCCGTTCAGGGTGCGCGTATCGCCCTGCTGGCGCCCGTCGCGGGGCGCCGAACCGCGCCGGTGCAGATGCCGCCCGACGCACACGTGGCCTACAGCATGGCGGACGGTGCGTTTGCGGTGCCGTGGCCGGATGAACGGGCCCGCGACGTCGTGGTGACCGCGGCGGGGTTCGCGCCGGTGGTCGTTGCCGCCCTCGCGGCGGCGGATCAGCCGGAGCATCTGACCGTGACGCTGCCGCCGGGCGCTCGGCTCGCGGGCCGGCTCGTCGATGCGGGCGGTCGTGCGGTTGCGGCCGCGATCGTCGAGGTGTGGAGCGTTGCGACTTCCGGTCCGGTGGCCGCACCGGGCCTCGGCGTGCGCAAGCCGTATCGAACCGGTGTGCCGCTCAGAAGCGCGCGCAGCGGCGCGGATGGGCGGTTTGCGTGCGCAGACCTGCCACCGGGCGCGGTCTGGGTCGCCTGCCGCGGTCAAGCCGAGGTGGTGATGCTCGCGGCCGGTGAGGTCCGTGCGGTCGAACTCCGCTTGGCGATGCCGGCGACGATCGCGGGTGAGGCTTCCGCCGGCGCGGGAACGGCCGTGTTCCTGCGCGGGGACGAGGTACGCCGCGCGGCGGTCGGGCTGGACGGGCGGTTTCGTTTCGAAGGCGTGCTGCCGGGACGCTACCTCGTCGGCGTGGCGCGAGCGCCGTTCGCCGAGCATGTGCACGCGGTTACACAGCAGTTCCTGGTCGCGGGGCATTCGCCGCACGCGTTGGTCGTCGATGTGGGTGCGGGCGAGCACCGCGAACTGCATCTGGCTCCGGCCGAGTGCGCGACCGGCTGCGTCGCCGGCCGGGTGCTGGTGCACGGCCCGTCCGCGAACGGCCGCGCGGTCGCGGCCGTGCCGGTCGACGGGCCGCACACCCGGCGGCGCCAGGCTTCGGTGCGTGCCGACGGCAGCTTCCGGATCGAAGGCGTGCTGCCAGGGCGTTATCGGGTGCGTGTTCTTGCCGGCGGTGCGCGTGCGCACGAAGAAGAACAGGACGTGTCTTCCGGCGTGCTCTGCGACGTGGTCGCCGGCGGCACCGCGCTGGTCAGCGTGCCGTTGCGTTGACGAGCAGATCGCCCGCCGACACTGCCGTCACCGGCAGCCGGTGATGGCGGATGAAGCGCATCGCGTGTCGGCCGGGCCCGAGATCGACGAACCGGGTGACGCGGTGGCGTTCGTGCAGCGCGCGGACGGCCGCGGCGAAATCCAGCGTGCGCGCGGCGTTCTCGCCGAGTTCCCGGCGCAATTCGTCGCCGAGGGTGAGCGGGCGCGCAAGCGTGGTCGAAAACACGTTGTGCGTCGGGTCCGTGAAGCGAGCTCGGCGCAGGTGGGCGGTGAGCAGCAGGGTCAGTTCGCGCTGGCGGGCGGTATGCAGCGGACAGGACGCGATCCTGCGGGGGCGAGCGCCGGCTTCTCGACACATCGCGATCGCTGCCGGCACTGCGGGTTCGTCGCCCGCGAACAGTAGAAACCGCGGCGACAACGTGCTGACCGCGAGCCCTTCCGCAGCGAGGCGCGCGCGCAACGGCGGCGCGGCCTGCTCCGTCGGTGTGCACACGGCAACCGTTGCGCCGGCGGTCTCGGGCAAGGTTGGCAAGGCTTGCGCGAACGCCAACACTTGCGCGAACGTGGCGGCGCCGGCATGGCAACTGCGGGCGACGTCGCCGATCGAGTAGCCGCACAGCCAATCGGGACGTTCGCCGAGCTGCTCGACGTGTTCGGCGGCGGCGAGCTGGGCTGCGACCACGGCCAGGGCGCGCCACCGCCAGGTGTGCGAGTCGGCGGGCAGTCGCCGGCCGGCCAGCAGTGCCGCGTCGAACGCGGCGAAACCCGCCTGCTCGGCAAACGTCGCCTGCACCTGCCGCCATCGCCGCCGGAATCCGGGCCGGTTGACGATCGCCGGTTCGCCGGTGTGCTCGGCGCCGTTGAGGCCCGCGAACACGAACGCCGTGACGCCGGTCATCGCAGCCTCCCGTCGCACAGCGACAACCTCTGGTCGGCGGCGGCGGCGACTTCGGGGTCGTGGGTGACCGCGACGACAGCGCAGCCGCGGTCGCGGGCGCGGCGCAACTCGGCGATGGCGACCCGGGCGTTGTCCGGGTCGAGGTGACTCGTCGGCTCGTCGGCCAGCAGGAGCGGCGGTGTCGCGACCAGCGCACGGGCGAGCGCTACGCGCAGGGCTTCGCCGCCGGACAGTTCTCGGGGTCGCCGGGCGGCGAGATCGAGCACGCCCAGCGCCTGCAGGCTGGTGCGCGCCCGCTGGTCGGCGTCGGGGGCACCGTCGAGCAGCAGCGGCAAGGCCGCGTTGGTCACTGCGTCGAGTTCGTCGAGCAGCGGTGCTCCCTGCGGCAGTAGCCCGATCGTGCGGCGGCGGAAGCGTGCACGCTCGGGTTCTCTCCGGCTCCATGGATGTTCGCCGGCGATCTCGACGGTGCCTTCGTCACTCGGCAGCAGGCCTGCCAGCACGTGCAGCAACGTGGTCTTGCCGACGCCGCTTGCACCGAGCACCGCGACGAACTCGCCGGTGTCGACGTCGAGGTCGACACCGGCGAGCGTCGGCTTCGCCGCCCTGGCATAGTGCTTCTGGATCGCGCGCGCGCGCAACAACGTCATCGATGTCCTCGGCAACCTCGTCCCGTGATCGTAGCGTCGGACCGCTGACCCTGGTCGCGCGGCTGTGGTGGCGTTCGACGCGCGGGGTTCTCGTCGGCGCAGCCGTCGCGGCGGTGCTCGGGGTCGGCACCTGGGCGGCGGTCGATCGACTCGGCGATGCCGCGCAGGTGGCGCTGCGCCGCGCCGCCGCCGGCGGTGCGCTGCCTGCGGTCGTCGTCGGGGGACTCGACGGTGCGGCAAGCCCCCTCGCGCCCGAGCTGCTGCGTGCACCCGTGCGCGCCGCCCTCGCACGCTGCATCGGCCGGGCGCAGGTGCGGCATGGCGAGACCGGGATCGAGGTGCTCGTGCTCGGCCTCGAACTGGCGAAGGAGGCGATGGCGCGGCCGCAGCGGTTCTCCGGGACGTTCGCGCCGGTTTCTGCCGGCCGATCGAAGCTGCTGCTCGATGCATCGACCGCGGCGAAGCTGGCCGTGGCGCCCGGGGATGACCTGGTACTGCTGGGGAGGCGGCGCGTTCCGGTCACCTTGGTCGCGTTGCTGGACCCTCATGGCTCGCAGCGAATCGTGCAGGGGGTCGCCGTGGTCGAGCTGACGGCCGCGCAGCGGGCGTTCGCCCGGGATGACATCGACCAGCTCGAACTGCTGCTCGCGCCGACGGCCGATCCGCCCGCCGAAGCGCGTCGCATCGCGGCGGTGCTGCCAACTGGTGCGGTGGCGCGACCGGTCGACCGCCGCGTCGCCGACGGTGCCGCCGAAGCGCTGCAGATGACCTGGCGCATGGGGGGATGGATCGCGCTCGCGTTCGCGTGCATGGCGCTGTTGGCCGCGGTCCAGGAACTGGTGCGTGCGTCGGCCCGCCAGCGCGGGCTGTTGCGGGCACTCGGCGCGTCGCCGGGGCTGCTGCGCGCGATCGCGTTGGGCCCTTCTGCCGCCTTCTGCGTCTTCGCCGTGGCGGCGGGGCTCTCGCTCGGCGAACTGCTTGCGCCATGGTTGCGCGCCGGTTGCGAGTCCTGGGTCGAACTGCAGACCGGCGTCACGGTACGCCTCGATGCAGGGATCAGGGCATGGCCGGCGTGGCTCGGCGCGCTCGCGCTGGCGGCGACGTTCGGCGGTCTGGTTGCGCAGTGGTTCGCCGCGCCGCGGTGGGTTGTTCGAGCTGGGCGAGGCGCGGAACGGTCGGTCGAAGCGCGGCGCCTGGTGTTCGCGGGCGTCGCGTTCGCCGTCGCGCTCGCCTGTGCGCATACCGGGGTGGTGCAGGCCAGTCGTTGGCTGCGCGTCCTCGATCTGCTCGCCGGCGTCGCTGCGGTGGCGTTCGCCGCGCCGCCGATGGTCGCCATCCTGGCGCGGGGATTCGCGCGTTCCGGGCGGGCGGCGGCCGTTCTCGCGGCGGCCCGACTGCGCCATCGGCCCGACGGCCTGGTCGGCGCCGCGCGCCTGCTCGCCGTCGCGGCGGCGATCACGATTGCGCTCCTGTGCGTCGGCGGCAGCCTCGAGGGGGCGCGCGCCGACATCGTGCGCGCGCGCGTTCCGGGCGACGTGCTGGTGACCGACGTGCCGACGTGGCTCGGCTTCGCCGCCGATCCGGCCGGGTTGCACGCGGCGCTGCTTGCCGATCCCGCCGTGCAGTCTGCAGGAGGAACCGCGCATTCCGGGTGGATCGGCGTGGATCTGCGCTCCGGCAATGGCGG
>DRKG01000389.1 GCA_011051855.1 bacterium
ACGCTCTTCCGATCTCGATCCTGCAGAACGTCCTGCTGCGCGCAGACGCGGACGGCATCCTGCTGTTTGCCACCGACCTCGAGATGGCCGCCAAGGTCCGCCTCGATTCGGTCAAGGTGTCGGCCGAAGGGTCCGTGTTGCTACCGGGCAAGGAGACGGCGGCGCTGTTGCGCGAACTCAGCGACCCGACCGTGACCTTCGAGAGTTCGGACCTGCGCTGCCGGATCGAGAGCGGCGGGGGTTCGTTCGTGCTGCTCGGGGAGGATCCGGAGCAGTTCCCGGAGGAAGCGTCGGTCGCGTCCAGCAAGAAGCTGGAGCTTCCCAGCGGTGTGCTGCTCAGGATGATCCAGGAGACGATGTTCGCCGCTGCCCGTGAGGAAACCCGCTACGCGATCAACGGCGTGCTGGTGGACGCTGGCGGCGGTTGTGTGCGTCTGGTGGCGACGGACGGGCGCCGCCTGGCGATCAGCTACCAGAACCTGCACGACGCTGAAGACGTCGAGTTCAAGGTCGTGGTGCCGCTGCGCGCGCTCGCAACCCTGGCGCGCGCTCTTTCCGACGACAGCAAGGATCCGATCACGATCGAAGTCGGTGAGAAGCAGGTGGTGTTTACGTCTGGTTCGCTGCAACTGGTGAGCCAGTTGCTCGACACCCGCTTCCCGGACTACGAGGGTGTCATGCCGAAGGCCGCCGACACCACCGTCGAGCTGCAGAAGGCCGTGCTCGAGGGCGCCGTGCGGCGGGCGTCGATCCTGTGTTCGAGCGACCTGCGCATGGTGCGATTCGAGGTCGGCGACAACTCCCTGCACATGACCGCCGACAATTCGGCGCGCGGGCGTGCCGACGTTTCGATCGACGCCGTGGTCAAGGGCGCGGGCGGCAGCATCAACTTCAACCCGGACTTCATCATCGAGGCGTTGCGCGTCTGTGACCTGGACCAGGTCCGCCTCGACATGTCCGATGACTCCATGCCGGCGAAGTTCACGCTGGGTGAATCGTTCACCTACGTGGTCATGCCGATCAGCGGCGCCTAGCCCGGACCAGCCCGGTTTCTTGCCCCCGGTTTCTTGCCCACCTTGCAGCCGAAACGCTCTGGCGACCCGCGACCTGCTGGCGACTTCCTGCGCGACATCCTCAAGCAGGCGGGTAGTGGGCGTTCGCGCCGCGTCTACCTGGACGCGCTCGAACAGATCCTCGGTGAGGAGATCGCCCCGCACTGCCAGATCCTCGGTGTGCGCAAGGGTCGACTCGTCGTCGAACTCGACAGTGCGCCGCTGTTCGCCGAACTGTCGGGCTTCCGTCGCGAGGAGATCCGGCTGCGCATCAACGAACTCGTCCCCGACCAACCGATCGCCGAGCTGACCTTCCGTCTCGGCGGCACGGGGCATGCCTGAGAACCCGTATGTCTGAAGAACCCCGCTACGACGCCAGTTCGATCAAGGTCCTCGAAGGACTCGATGCGGTGCGCAAACGCCCCGCCATGTACATCGGAGACACCGGCATGAAGGGTACGCACCACCTCGTCTGGGAGGTGGTCGACAATTCCATCGATGAAGCGCTCGCCGGCCGTGCGGATCGCATCGACGTGCGCGTGCACAACGACGGTTCGATTTCGGTCAAGGATAACGGACGCGGTATCCCGGTCGACATGCACGAGAGCGGCAAGCCGGCACTCGAAGTGATCCTGACCAAGCTGCACTCGGGCGGCAAGTTCGACAAGGGCAGCTACAAGGTTTCGGGTGGCCTGCACGGCGTCGGCATCAGTTGTGTTTGTGCGCTCGCCGAGGTGCTCGAAGTCGAGGTGCGTCGCGATGGCAAGGTCTACCGGCAGACCTACGCACGCGGCGTGCCGACCAGCCAGCTCACCGTCATCGGTCAGTCCGAGACTTCCGGCACGATGATGCGGTTCAAGCCAGATCCGCAGATCATGGAGGTGACCGAGTTCTCCTACGAGATCCTGCGCAAGCGGCTGCGCGAGATGGCCTACTTGATGGGCTCGTCGAACCTGCACATCAGCCTGTTCGACGAACGCACGGATCAGGGTGAGGACTTCAACTTCCCCGATGGCCTGATCGAGTTCGTCAAGGACCTCAACCACGGCAAGAACGCGATCCACAAGGAACCGATCTACTTCCGGCGGGAGATGCAGTCGTCCGAGGATCCCGACAAGCGTTACGAGGTCGAGATCGCGCTGCAGTACAGCGATGCCTACCACGAGAACGTGTTCTCGTTCGTCAACAACATCAACACGCTCGAAGGCGGCACCCACCTGGTCGGCTTCCGCACGGCCTTGACGCGCTCGCTCAACAACTGGGCGCGGCAGGAGAAGGTGCTGAAGGAGAAGGATTCGGTCCCGAGCGGCGATGACTTCAAGGAAGGCCTGGCGGCGATCGTGTCGGTCAAGGTGCCAGATCCGCAGTTCGAGTCGCAGACCAAGATCAAGCTCGGCAACCGCGAGGTGCAGTCGGTCGTCGAGACCGTCGTCGGCGAGGGCATCCGTACCTATTTCGAGGAGAACCCATCGGTCGCCAAGGCGATCTACGGCAAGGCGCTCGATGCGCTGAAGGCGCGCGAAGCGGCGCGCAAGGCGCGCGACCTGGTGCGGCGCAAGTCGGCGCTGGAGGGTGGCGGACTGCCGGCGAAGCTCGCCGACTGCCAGAAGGGCACGCCGCGTGAAGAAGCCGAGCTGTTCCTGGTCGAGGGTGACTCCGCGGGTGGCACCGCCAAGCAGGGGCGCATGTCGCACCAGGCGATCCTGCCGCTGCGTGGCAAGATCCTCAACGTCGAGAAGGCCGCCGTCGATTCGATCCTCAACCACGAAGAGATCCAGACCATCGTCAGTGCGGTCGGCACCGGCTTCCTCGGCGAGGAGTTCGATCCGGAGAAACTGCGCTACGGCAAGATCATCGTGATGACGGACGCCGACATCGACGGCTCCCACATCCGCACGCTGCTGTTGACGCTCTTCTATCGCAAGATGCCGGAGCTGGTGACGCGCGGCCACGTCTACGTCGCGCAGCCGCCGCTCTACAAGCTCAAGAAAGGCAAGACCGAGCGTTATGCCGTCACCGAGGAGCAGCGGACCGCGATCCTCACCGAACTCGGACTCGGCCAACTGCGCTTGCAGCAGATCGACGGCAAGCTGTTCGATGGCGACGAACTGAAGCGACTGATCGAAACCGTCAACAGGATCAGCAGCGTCGAACGGCGCATGCCGTCCGAAGGTGTGGTGCCGTTCGAGGAATACCTGTCGCAGGCGACGGTGCCGGAGTGCGAGCTGCCGCACTACTACGTTCTGCACCGCGGCGAGGGGGTGTTCCTCGACAACGAAGAGCAGTTGCAGGCAAAGATCGAGACCTTGACCGCCGAGAAAGGCAGCCCGCTGGTCGTCTACGAGGGGCCCGATTCCCCGTGCGCGCGGCAGGATGCCGACGTCGAAGTCTATGCCCTGCACCTGGGCAGCGAACTGCAGCCGCACCTGCAGCGCCTCATGGAGTTCGGATTGCCGATCGATTCCCTGCGCCGCTCCGAGCAGCCGACGTTCGAGGTTCGGGCCAAGGAGAAGGTGCTGCCGTGCGGCGGTTTGATCGAAGCGGTCAAGATTCTCGATGAAGAGTGCTCCAACGGCATCGAGATCCAGCGCTACAAAGGTCTCGGCGAGATGAATCCGTCGCAGTTGTTCGAGTCGACGATGGATCCCGAACGGCGCACGCTCCGCCGGGTCGCGGTCAGCGACATGGTCGAGGCCGATCGCATCTTCACCGTGCTGATGGGTCCAGAGGTCGAACCGCGCCGCGAGTTCATCGAAAAGCACGCCCTCGAGGCGACCAACATCGACGTTTGATCCGCGCGCGGGGCGACGGAACGACGTCGCCACCGGCCACCTGCACCTGCGATGCACCGCGTCCGCTACCTGATCGGCCTGTTGACCTTGATCGGCGCCATCGTCGGCGCCTGGTGGATCGTGAGGTTGCTCAAGAGCGCCGACGAGCGGCCCGGACTGATCATCAGCGTCGAGTTCAAGAACGCCCGCGGATTGCGCGCCGGCACCGACGTGCGCTATCGCGGAGTCACGGTCGGGACCGTGCGTTCGGTTGCGATCACGGGCGACGGCCAGAAGGCGGTCGCGCGGCTATTGGTCGAGCCGATCGGTGCCGAGCACGCCTGCGTCAACAGCACGTTCTGGATCGTGCGACCGCGCTTTTCGGGGATCACCGCCGGTGCGACCGGGCTCGACACGTTGGTGCGCGATTCCTACGTCGCCTTCCACACGCCGGCCGAGCGCGGTTCGCGGCTGACCTCGGGCAGCCTGATCGCCGGCAGCGAACGGCCCCCGCTCGGAGCTGAGCCCGAGACCCTCGACGACGTCGAGCACGGCGACCTGTTGATGACCTTGCTGGTGCCCGAGAACCACGGCCTCAAGCCGGGCAGTGCCGTGATCTTCCGCGGCATGAAGACCGGTGACGTGCGCAGCGTGACGCTGGCACCGGCGGGCACGCACGTCGAGGTCCGGTTGCGCATCGCGCGCGCCTACCGGCAGACCGTCACAGACCAGACGAAGTTCTGGGTGGCGCGGCCGTATGTCAGTGGTGCACTGTTCCGCGGCTTCACGATCACCGACGTCAGCGCGCTGCTGACGCCTTACATCAGCTACTACGGCGAGCCCGGGGAGGGAGTGATCGTGCAGGACGGCTACCGGACGGCAGCCGAACCCGACCGACCGGAGCAGGCGGCACCGACCGTTCCGCAAGATGCGTTGCAGCAGTCAGCGGGCAAGCGGCCGCCGGCCGGCGATGGCGTCGTGTTGGTGCGCGTGACCTACGCCGCGATCGAGCGCGATACCTTCAGTGCCGATGACGAAATCCTGCGTCACGGCACCGGTGTGCTGTTCCTCGACAAGGCGGGCCGCACCGTGGTGGTCACGGCGCGCTCGCTGGTCGACGGCAGTTACACCGAACACGACCTCTGGGGTGACCCGGAGATCGCCGACGAACGCATCAAGGTGCTGCTTGCAGATGGCTCGGTCTTGCGAGCCGGCCGCGTCTGGGTGGACCCGGACCAAGGCGACCTGGCGGCGCTGGTGCTCGAAGATGCGCGGCCGGACCTGACCGGCACGCCGAGCCGGCGGCTGGTGTTCGAGGGTGAGACCCCGGCGACGGGCGAGGGTTTGCTGCGCCTCGCCGGCCCGGACGGGCTCGCGGCAGACCAAGAGATCGCGGCCGACAGGTTGGCGAACGACGTGGACTGGCTCGGCGGCGCGTTCGTGGTCGACGGCAAGGTCGTAGCCATCTACGCGCTCGGATCCGAGCTCGCGGCGCCGCGCTTGGTCGCACTCGACAGCTTGCCCGCCGATCTGCGGCCGCGCTGACCAGCCATGAGTGACGCGCTGGTCTTTCGCGACTTCGGCCTCGCGCACCGCCGCGCGGACGGTGAGGAAGTGTTGCTCGAAGGCGTCGATCTGGCGCTCCCGGAGAACCGTTTCTACGTGTTCATCGGCACCAGCGGCGGTGGCAAGTCGTCGCTGCTGCGCATCCTGGCAGGGTTGGTCGAAGCGCGCGAGCCGGCGCCGCGCCTGTCGGGAGAGTTGATCGCGTTCGGCCACCACCTGCACGGCGAACGTCCCGAGGAGCTGCGCGGGGAAGTCGCCGCGATCTTGCAGGACGAAGGCCTGCTCGACGAGTTGAGTCCGCAACAGAACGTCGAGCTGGCCCTGCGTGCGGCCAACCGTTCGCCGAAACTCGCGGCCGCGCTGTTGGCGCAGGCCGGTTTGCCGAGCCCGCCGGAACGCACCGCGCAGTTGTCCGGCGGCATGCGCAAGCGGGTCGCGGTGGCACGCGCGTTGGCATCTTCGCCGAGGTTGTTGCTGTGCGACGAACCGACTGCCGGGCTGGACCCGGAAGCGGCGCGCACGATTGCCCGATTGCTGCGCGAGGCGCACGACCAGGACGAAGGTCGCACGACCATCGTCATCACCCACGATCTGGACGCCTTCGCGGGTATCGCCGATGGCGTATTGGTGCTCGATCGCTCGAAACGATCGCTTGGTCTCGAACCGCCGGGCTTTCGCCCCGAGGGCTTCGAGGACACGCCGGCAACGTCTGGACCCGAGCAAGGCGAACCGGCCGCCGTGCACGGCATACGGCGGTTGTTGCTGCAACTCGCTGCGATCGGCGAGACGCTGGTCGAGTCGCTGCGGCGCCTGCCGCCGGTCGAACTCGGCCAGGTCGCGCGCACGACGGTTCGCTTCACTCTCGAACCCGCCATGTTCGTCGCCGTCGCCGGTGCGGTCATAGGCGGTCTGGCGACGTTCTTCGCCCTGCGCAACAACCCGATCGACGGCGGCTTCGAGACGGCGCTCTTGACCGGCACGGGCAAGGTCGCGACGGCGGTGTTGGTGCCGTTGTTGAGCGGCTTCTTCTTCACGGCACGCATCGCCGCCGGCGCGGCCGCGCGTCTGGGCACGATGAAGCGCACCAACCAGATCGCGGCACTGCGCATGATGGGCATCAACCCCGCGGACTACCTGCTGACGCCGCTGGTCTGGGCGATGATCCTGGCGATGCCGCTGGTCACGCTCGGTGGTGTGGTCGCCGCTGCGTTGGCCGCCGCGTTCGCAGCCCACGCGGTCTCCGGCACGACCATGGTCGGATGGGCGACCGCCTACTTCATGACCGTCGATGCGCACGACGCGCTGGTGGTGTTGGGGAAGTCGACACTGTCCGGCTATCTGGTTGCGCTGGCGTGCTACCACCTCGGCACCGGGCCGAAGCGTTCGGGGGCGGAGGTCGGCGAGTCGGTGAACTCGGCAATCGTCGTTGGCATGGCGCTCGTGCTCACGGTCCACGCGGGCATCACGTTCCTCGTCTACGCCTGAGCTCGGCGCTCAAGACGCCCACCGCACCGGGCCGATGACGTGTGCGTGAAGGGCATCGAGAAGATCACTTCCGTGCGGCTCGCCGAGATCCTGACCGAGCGCGACGTCGTGTCGTCGGAAGTCATCACGGACGCGCTCTATTCGCAGGACA